>DASPJU010000796.1:0-2515 GCA_035628475.1 Salinarimonas sp.
GGGAGACGGGGATGGTTCCACCCGTCACCTCTCCCCGCCGGGCGGGGAGAGGGCGGCGCCTGCGGACCGGCAGGCGACGCAAGCGGAGCCGGAGGCGGAGCGGGGGTGAGGGGGTCTGGACCATGGAGCGGGCGCGGACAGGCCCCCTCACCTCCGGGCCGCCGCCCTCGCTACAGGCCCCGGCGAGGGGGCCTGTAGCCCTCTCCCCGCACGCGGGGAGAGGTGAGGCGTCACATCCTGAACACGCCGAACCGCGTCTCCGGGATCGGCGCGTTGAGCGTCGCGGAGAACGCCAGCCCCAGGACGCGCCGCGTCTCGGAGGGCAGGATGATGCCGTCGTCCCACAGCCGCGCCGTGGCGTGGTAGGGGCTGCCCTCCTCCTCGTACCGGGAGCGGATCGGCGCCTTGAAGGCCTCCTCCTCCTCCGCGCTCCAGCTGCGGCCCTCCGCCTCGATGTTGTCGCGGCGCACGGTGGCGAGCACGCTCGCGGCCTGCTCGCCGCCCATGACGGAGATGCGGGAATTGGGCCAGGCGAAGAGGAAGCGGGGCGAGTAGGCGCGCCCGGCCATGCCGTAATTGCCCGCGCCGAAGGAGCCGCCCACCAGCACCGTCACCTTGGGCACCTGCGCGCAGGCGACCGCCGTGACGAGCTTCGCCCCGTCCTTGGCGATGCCGCCCGCCTCGTATTGGCGCCCGACCATGAACCCGGAGATGTTCTGCAGGAAGAGCAGCGGGATGCGCCTCTGGCAGCACAGCTCGATGAAATGCGCCCCCTTCTGGGCGCTCTCCGAGAACAGGATGCCGTTATTGGCGATGATGCCGACGGGAATGCCCCAGATGCGGGCGAAGCCCGTCACCAGGGTCGTGCCGAAGAGGCGCTTGAACTCGTCGAACTCGGAGCCGTCCACGAGGCGGGCGATGACCTCGCGGATGTCGTACTGCTTCTTCAGGTCGGTGGGCACGATGGCGTCGAGGTCGTCGGCCGGATAGGCGGGCTCGACGGGGTCGATCACGTCGATGTCGATGGTCTTGCGCGAGTTCAGCGTGCCGACGATGCGGCGCACGATGGCGAGCGCGTGGAGGTCGTCCGTGGCGTAGTGGTCGGCCACGCCCGACTGGCGCGCATGGACGTCGGCGCCGCCGAGATCCTCCGCCGAGACCACCTCGCCGGTGGCGGCCTTCACGAGCGGGGGACCGCCGAGGAAGATCGTGCCCTGGCGGCGCACGATCACGGTCTCGTCCGACATGGCCGGCACATAGGCGCCGCCCGCCGTGCAGGAGCCCATCACGCAGGCGATCTGGGGGATGCCCTGCGACGAGAGCGTCGCCTGGTTGAAGAAGATGCGGCCGAAATGGTCGCGGTCGGGGAAGACCTCGGTCTGGTGGGGCAGGTTCGCGCCGCCCGAATCCACCAGATAGATGCAGGGCAGCCGGTTCTCGCGGGCCACCTCCTGGGCGCGCAGGTGCTTCTTGACCGTCATCGGGTAGTAGGTGCCGCCCTTGATGGTCGAGTCGTTGCACACGACCATGGCCTCGCGGCCCGAGACGCGGCCGATGCCCGTGATGACGCCGGCGGCGTGGATCGCGTCCTCGTACATGCCGTAGGCCGCGAGCGGCGACAGCTCCAGGAAGGGCGAGCCCGGATCGAGCAGGCGCATGACGCGCTCGCGCGGCAGGAGCTTGCCGCGGGCGAGATGCCGCTCGCGGGCGCGCGGCGGGCCGCCCTCGGCCGCCGCCTGGCGGCGCTCCTGGAGCTCGCGGCGCAGGGCCGCCCAGGCTTCCCGGTTCCCCGCGGCGGCTTCGGACTTGGGATCGACGGCGGTGGGCAGGACCGGCACGGGGGAACCTCTCGCGCAAGGGATGGGGGGCTTTATCGCGTCGCCGGCTTGGCGGCAATGCGCCGACGCCCTAGCGCGGCGCGGCGGGAAGCGGGGGCGGAACCTGCGCCGGCGGGGGCGGATCGGGAGGCCCGTCCTGCCCCGCCTCGATCAGGCGGCGCAGGGCCGCGGCCTCGTCGCGCTGGCGCTGGGCGTCCGCCTCGCGCTGGCGCTGCGCCTCCGCCGCCGCCCGGCGGCGCTCCGCCTCCTCGGCGGCGCGCCGGGCCGCCTCGGCCTCCTGGCGCTGGCGCTCCTCCTGGCGGGCCCGCTCGCGGGTGGCCTCCGCCTCGATCCGGGCGCGCTCGCGGGCCTGGCGCTCGGATTCGACCTGCGCCTCGCGGGCGCGCCGGGCCGCTTCCTCGGCGGCGCGGCGGGCGTCCTCGCGGCGCTGGCGCTCCAGCCCGAGGCGACCCTGCAGGCGGGCGCGCTCGTTCGCCTCCATCTCGAACAGCTCGATGCGCTCCAGCTCGCGCTGGAGCACGATCGCGGCGATGCCGCCCGTGAGCGGGCCGGCATCGGCCTCCCGGCGCGGGGCGGCGAGCGGGCCGCGCCAGCTCACGCCCACCGCCGGCGGCGGTCCGGTCCAGCCCTTGGGGCCCTCGCCGGCCGCAAGCAGGCCGCGCATGTCCAGGGCGAGC
>DASPJU010000797.1:0-2034 GCA_035628475.1 Salinarimonas sp.
TTGGCCGACAACCCGGGCAAATGGCTGTTCGGCTCGACGATGCTGGAGCGCCTCGACACGGGCCTGTGGACCTGGATCGAGGTCACCTGATCGCGCCGAGGAGACCCGCCAGCACCGCCGGCATCGCCTCAGACAGGTCCTCGGCGATCAGGCCCGGCCCGAGCCGCAACCCCGCGTCGCCGTGGAGCCAAACGCCCGCGCAGGCCGCCTCGAAGGGCGCCATGCCCTGGGCGATCAGGCCCGCCGCGAGGCCCGTGAGGACGTCGCCCGAGCCCGCCGTCGCGAGGTAGGGGCTCGCATGGACGTTGATCGCCGCGCGCCCGTCCGGCGCCGCGATCACCGTGTCGGCCCCCTTCAGCACCACGACAGCCCCAAGCCGCGCCGCCGCCGCGCGGGCCCGATCGACCTTCGAGCCCTCGAGCAAGGCATCCCCCATGAGCCGGCCGAACTCCCCCGCATGCGGGGTCAGCACGGCCGGAGCGCCGGCGAGCGCGTCCCGCAGGGCGTCGGGCTCGCCTGCGAAGCTCGTGATGGCGTCCGCGTCGAGGACCAGGGCGCGGCCGGCGCTGGCCGCGGTCGCCACCATGATGCGGGTACGCTCGCCGACGCCGTAGCCCGGGCCGAGCGCGACCGGGTTCAGGCGCGCATCCTGCAGAATCGCCGCAAGCTCGTCCGGGCCGTCGCAGGGGCGCAGCATCACGGCCGTGAGATGGGCCGCGTTGACGAGGATCGCGGCGCGCGGGGACGCGAGCGTGACGAGCCCCGCACCAACCCGCAGGGCCGCCCGCGCCGCGAGACGCGCCGCGCCGGTGCGGGTGGCCGGGCCCGACAGGACGAGCGCATGGCCGCGCGTATATTTGTGGTCGCGGTCCGAGAGGAGCGGGAGGCTTCCGGCCCAGAGCGCCGGCTCGTTCTCGTGGAGCGGACCCGCCACCTCGGCCAGGATCGCGGGCGAGATGCCGATGTCGGCGACGGCGACCAGTCCGCACAACCCGCGACCGGGCAGGAGGAGATGGGCGGGCTTGCGGGCCGCGAAGGTGACGGTCTCGCGGGCCCGCACCGCGACGCCGCGGATCTCGCCGGTGTCGCTGTCGAGGCCCGACGGCAAGTCGACGGCCAGCACCGGGCGCCCGGCTCCGTTGATCGCCTCCACGGCCGCCGCCGCCTCGGCCGCGAGCGGCCGGGTCAGGCCCGTGCCGAACAGGGCATCGATCACGAGACCGGCGCGGGCCGGATCGAGGGCGGCGAGCGGATGGACGTCGCCGGCCCAGTCCGCCGCGGCGGCCGCGGCGTCCCCCGTCAGGCGCCCGGGATCGCCGAGCAGATGGACCCGCACCGGCACGCCCTCGCGGGCCAGCAGGCGCGCGGCCACGAAGCCGTCGCCGCCATTGTTGCCGGGGCCGCAGGCCACGCCCACCTCCCCTCCCCCGGCGAGCCGCACGGCGGAGCGTGCCACGGCCTCGCCCGCCCGCTCCATCAGCACCCGGCCGGGGGTGCCGCTCGCGATGGCCCGCCGGTCCGCCTCGCATATTTGAGCGGCCGTCAGCACCGGGGTCATGCGCATCGAACGGGCAGGTGTGGGCCTGTTAGGGGCAGCCTCGGAGCATCATTGCGCAGGTTCCGACCGGGCGGCCTAAAGAACATGCATTTCCTGCCTACTAATCGTGCAATCATCGCGGCCAAGCTGTCTAAACCCCGTGGCAGAGGCCCAAGCTTGGTGCTAATAGCGCCATGGGATCAAGGGCTCCCGCGGGAGCCCGGGCAAGCGAGCGGGCGATGAAGAAGATCGAAGCCATCATCAAGCCATTCAAGCTCGACGAAGTGAAAGATGCGCTGTCCGGCGTGGGCATCGAGGGCATGACGGTGAGTGAAGTGAAAGGGTTTGGCCGCCAGAAGGGCCATACCGAAATTTATCGCGGCAACGAATACACGGTGGACTTCCTGCCTAAATTGAAATTGGAAATCGTGGTGGCCGAAAACTTGGTGAACACAGCCGTGGACGCCATCGTGAAGGCGGCCAAGACCGGAAAGATC
>DASPJU010000798.1:0-4300 GCA_035628475.1 Salinarimonas sp.
CGACGTGCTGGGCTGCCGCGACGCCCTCTTCCTCGACGGCGGCACCGCCTCGAGCCTGCTGGCGCCGAGCCTCGGCCGCGCCGATGGCTTGATCCCGCTGGGCCCGATGATCGCGGTCTACGGGCGCGGCGGCTAGAATCGATCGAACGGTCTCGGCACCGCCCGACGGACTCGAGGTCTCTGGTTTGTCGTCCCGGAGATCCGGACGCCGCGTCTTCGCGACATTCTCCAGAGCTCTCCTACCGCGCCGCCGCGAGGGCCTCCACGGATTTGGGAATCCCCCGGCCCGCGCCTCCAGGCGGCGCCGGCGCTCGCCCGCGGTCGGGCTCCGCGCCCGGGCCCGGATGGCAGGGCTCCGCGGGCGGGATCGGCTCCACCCATCGCTCCGGCTCGTTTCCGCCGGGGCGGCCCCGCGCTCGCGCCCGCCGTTAACGGGACCGCAGTGGGCGTCCTCTAGGTTGGAGCCGTTCACAACCGGCCCACGATGTTCCGCGAAATCCACGACGAGCAGATCGAGAAGCGTGCCGCCGCTCCCGAGATCGGGCTGCTCCTGGCCCGCTATCACGCCTCTGTTTCCCGCCACGGCACGGCGCGGCTGGAGGAGCTGTCGCCTGCGGCGCAGCCCGATCTCGCAGGCGACCTCGTGCTCCTCAAGCCCGTCGCGCGCAACGGCTTCGTCTATCTCGCCTATGGCGAGCGGATCAGCGCGGTCACCGGCCTCGACCTCACGGGCAAGACGCTCGACTGCCTCGGCGGCGACCTGCGCCGGTTCTACCGCGAGACCTACCGCCGCGCGCTGCGCGACGGCCGGCCCCTCTACACGAACCACCGCTCCACCTACGCCCTTGACGTCTATTCCTGGGAGCGCCTGGTTCTCCCCCTTCGCGACGCGGCTGGCGATCCCTTCATCGTCGTCCTCAACAAGCCGAGGGAGTTGCGCAACGACCTGCTCGGCGCCGTGCTCGCCGCCTCCCGCGACGGCATCTTCGCCATGCGCGCGAGGCGGGACGAGGCTGGCCGCCTGGTCGACTGCGAGATCGTGACCGCGAACGCGCGCGCCGCGGAAATCTGCCGCCGCCCCTGCGACGCCCTCGTCGGCGGCTCTCTCATGGAGACATTCCCGGGCCTCGTCGAGACCGGGATCTGGGACGTCTATGCCGGCGTGATCGAGCACCGGCGCACGCAGCAATTCGAGACCTTCTATGACCTCGACGGGCTCGAGGGCTGCTTTCGCGTCACCGCCGTCCCGCTCCATGACGGGCTCACCGTCTCGCTCACCGACATCACCGAGATGAAAGCGGCTCTACGGGCCTCGCAGGAGCGCAACGACGCGCTCGCCCGGGTGGTGGCCGAGCTCGAGGCCGCCCGGGCCGAGCTCGCCCTCGAGGTAAGAGCCCGTCGGACCGCCGAGGGCGAGCTGCGGAGGATCGCGAGCCTCGACCACCTCACCGGCGTGCTCAACCGGCGCGGCTTCGACAGGGCGGTGCGCCGCTGCCTCGACCATTCCGGCCCGGGGGAGCCGGTCAGCGTCGTCGCCATGGACGTCGACCACTTCAAGACCGTGAACGACCGCTTCGGCCACGCGACGGGCGACGCGGTCCTCGTCCACGTGGCATCCCTCCTGCGGGAGACGGTGCGGGGGGACATCGACGCGATCGGCCGGGTCGGAGGCGAGGAGTTCATGATCCTGCTGCCGGGCCTGTGCGGGGCCGCGGCCGGGCGATTCGCCGAGGAGCTGCGCGAACGGCTTCTCCTCGCCCCCGCGGTCGCGGGGGGGCACGCGGTCCCCATCACCGCGAGCTTCGGCGTGGCGTCGCTGCGCCGGCGGGACGCGGAGCGGATGCTGATCGACGCCGACGAGGCGCTCTACGCCGCCAAGCGCGCCGGACGCGACCGGGTCGTCGTCCACGACCCGGACGACACCCGCCTCGCGGTGGCTTGAGCCGGATCTTGGCGATCGTTCATCGGTGCGCGCGAGGCCGCCCCGAGAGGCTCAGGCCCATGCACAAGGCCTGTCTCCCGCGCCTTCGATGGATCGCGCTCGTCCTCGCCCTTCAGCCCCTCGTCATGATCGCGGCGGGCGCCGTCCTGTCCGTGAGCCGGCCGTGGTCGCGGGCGCAACCCGTCCGGGCTCCCTGACGCCTGAGGCGATGAGGGCGATCCTGGATCGCCACGATCCGGTCTTGCGGGCACGGGGCCTGGTCGTGAGCGCCCATGATGGAACCTCGTCGCGCTTGCGGGGGCGGCCGAGCGGACCGTTCACCGTCGACCTCGCGACCGGCGAGGAACGCTCGCAGGGGCCGGGCGCCCTCGCCCTGTTCGGCGCCGCACGCCGGTTCCACGAGCGATCGCCGCTCGACGGCCCGTGGCTGTTGGTCGCCGCGACGGAAACGATGCTGGCGGTCGTGACCGCAAGCGCCGCCGGGCGAACGCTCTCCGCTGCCTGCCCGCGCGGGCAGGCAGCTTGGGCCTGGGCCGCGGCGTCAGGCCTTGGCGGCGGCGCGGCCGCGCTTGGGCTTGTCGCCCGGCGCGACCGTCATGGTCTTGGCCGCGCGGGCACTCTTCTTGCCCGTGGGATCGACGCTGTTGTCGCTCGCCGGCGCGGCCTGCCGGGCGGTCCTGCCGGCGCCCTTGGGCGCGGCGGCCTTGCCCTCGTCGGATGCCGTGGTGGTCGATGTCGCGGCGTCCGATTTCGAGCGCGCGGCGCGCTTTCGCGTGTCCGCCGCGTCGGCGCCGTCCGTCGCCTTGACGGTGGTGCGCTTGGCGCGGGCTGCGGAGGCCTCGCCCGGCTCGGCCTTGCGGCCGCGCACCGACTTCTTCGGCACGCCGCCCGACGCCTCCTCCTCGCCGGCGATCGCGCGCTCGGCCTGGGTCCAATGCTCCTCGGCGCGGCCCTCGGGGCGGCCTTCCGCCTCCCAGATCTCCTGGGCCTTCGCCCGGATCCTCTCTTCGCGTGACGTCATCGATGACTCCTGGCCCGCCGATCGTCCCGGCGATCCCCGCCGGCTGCTCGACCTCGCATGAACGCCCTTGCAACACGGCCAAGCCTGAATCGTTCCATCGCCCGCGCCGGTTTCGCGCGTTGCCTCGGCTCAGGCGGGCGCGTCGGCCCGCCGGGCGCGGGTCTCGCGGGCCCGCAGGCTGCCGCGGAGCGTGCGGCGCCGCTCCTCCAGGTCCTCCGCGCCGGCGAGGCGCCAGCCCCGGTGCGCCCCCCCGTCGCCAGGCTTGGCCCGGGCAAGCTCGCGCCAATCCGGAGCCCGCCAGCGCCCCCAGGCGAAGACCTCGTCGCGCGGATCGGCGTGAGCGAAGAGGTCCGGGATCGGCTCGTCCTCGGGGATCGCGTCGCCGATCCCCTCGAACACCACCACGCCGAAGGCCTCCGTGACGACGAGCCGGTCGAGGGGCGGCGGATCGCCCAGGGGCACGGGGTAGCGCCGGCGGCGACGCTCGGCGGCGCGCTGCGCCTCGCGGGGGTCGGCGCGTCGAGCCTCCCGCCGACGCCGGCGCGCGTCCGGCTCGTTGTCGCGCGCCTCCTCCTCGAGGCGGGGCCAGACCTCGCGCAGCCGCTCGTATCCGCGAAACGGCACCCGCCAGGCCTTGGCCTCCGGGTCCCAGCGCGCGAAGGGCACGGTGCGCAGCAAGTCCACGATGGCGCGGGCATAGGGAGTGCGCACGGTGAGCTCGTCCCCGACCTCCAGATAGGGGCTCTCCAGCGGCTCGAAGGCAAAGGCGTCGCGGCCCTTGTCGTCCGCGTGGCGGTCGAGGTCGGAGATCTCGCGCGACATCCAGGCGTCGAGACGGGTCCGCGCGGTCGTGCCGGGCACCCACCAAGCCTCCTCGCCGCGCCGCCAGCGCGCCCGGGGGAAGCTGGCGCGGAAGCGCTCGAGGAGGGCGCGGTCGAAGGGGAAGCGGGCGAGCGCGCCAGGACGCTCCCCCTCCCCGTCCAGGATCTCGAACCCGCCGCTCTCCATCGAGCCCGCCCTCATCTCTCGACGAGGAGAATCGCCGAGCGCGCCGATCGATCCAAGCGACGCGCCGGCCTCTCAGCCGCGATCCCGCAGGCGCTCCACCTCCTCGGGCGTGCGTCCGGGGCGGGGCCGGAAGCGTGGGAGGGACCAGCCGCGGGCAAGCGCCGCCCCGCGCAGGGCCAGCGCGCAGGCAAAACCCAGCACGGCCGCCGCCTCTCGACCCGCCCCGGCCTGGAGGGCCAGCACATAGGCCGCCGCGCCCGCGAGCGCCGCCGTGACGTAGATCTCCCGCGAGAGCACCACCGGGCTCTCGCCGCCGAGCACGTCGCGGA
>DASPJU010000799.1:0-13465 GCA_035628475.1 Salinarimonas sp.
GACGCTGTCGACCGGTGGAAGGGATTCGTCCTGCATGGAAACTCTTTCGGGGGCCTCCCGCACATTCGTCAGCCCTCGCCCGGCCGTCAAGGTGAACTTGTCCTCGGCGACCGCGCCTCGTCGGTCCGGCGTTCCCCGTGACCCCCAGGGCCGCGCGCCGGGATCGAGCGGCCGGGCCTATTCGGCCGCCACGCGCGGCACGTCGAGGGCGCCGTCGCCGCGCGCGATCACCTCGGCGAAGACCGCCGTGAGATCGGCGGCCAGCGCCGGGAAACCCGCCTTCCGCCCCAGGGTGCGCTCGTCCATGTAGAGGGCGCGGTTGATCTCCACCTGCAGGGCCTGGCGTCCGGCGGCGGGCTCGCCGTAATGCTCCGTGATGAAGCCCCCCGCATAGGGCTTGTTGCGCACCACCGTGTAGCCCCGCGCCCGCAGGGCCGCCTCGACGAGGTTGGTGAGCGCGCTGGCGCAGCTCGTGCCGTAGCGGTCGCCCAGCACGATGTCGGCCTTCGGCACGTCCTCCCGGTTGAGGCTGGTGGACGGCATCGAGTGGCAGTCGATGAGCACCGCGTGGCCGAAGGCGCGCGCCGTGCGCTGGACGAGCCCCCGCAGGGAGCGGTGATAAGGCTTGTAGAGGGTCTCGATGCGCCGCAGCGCCTCCTCGACGGGCAGGCGCCCGCGATAGATCTCCTGCCCGTCCGCGACGATGCGCGGCACCGTGCCCAGGCCCCCCGCGACCCGCATCGAGCGGGTGTTCGCGAAAGGCGGCAGGCGCCCGTCGAACATGCGCGGATCGAGCTCGTAGGGCTCGCGGTTGAGGTCGAGATAGGCGCGGGGGAAGCGCGCCCGCATGAGCGGGGCGCCCAGCGAGACGGCCCCCGCGAAGAGGCCGTCCACGTAGGCGTCCTCGGAGCGGCGCAGGGTGAGGGCGTCGAGGCGCGAGGCGGCGAGGAACGAGCCCGGATAGACCGCGCCCGCATGCGGCACGTTGAAGACGAACGGCACCGCCTGGCGGGCCGGCTCATCGATCACGAAGGAGGGGTCGAATTCGGGGTCGATGGCGGGGCTCATGGAAGGGGCGTTGCCGGCCGAAGCGCCGGCTAATGTGGCGGTCGAAAGAACGTCTGTCCATCCGGAATGGTCCCGCGTCCGCCTGACGCGCCCCCGGGCCGGCTTCGTTTCGCCCCCTGCCGCGCGGCCCCGCAAGATCGCCTTGGTCGCGGCCGGTTCACCCCGTGTTTACCCTTGTGGCGGTTTATGGAAGAAACAACCCGAATCGCCCGCAAGGGGACGCCCGCCATGAAGATCCTGCTCGCCGAAGACGACAACGACATGCGCCGCTTCCTCGTGAAGGCGCTCCAGACGGCGGGCTACGAGGTGGCCTCGTTCGACAACGGGCTCTCGGCCTATAACCGCCTGCGCGAGGAGCCCTTCGAGCTCCTGCTCACGGACATCGTGATGCCCGAGATGGACGGCATCGAGCTGGCGCGCCGCGCCACCGAGCTCGACCCCGACATCAAGGTGATGTTCATCACGGGCTTCGCGGCGGTGGCGCTCAACCCCGATTCCAAGGCGCCGCGCGACGCCAAGGTGCTCTCCAAGCCCTTCCACCTGCGCGAGCTCGTCAACGAGGTCGAGAAGCTCCTCGCCGCCTGATCGCCGCGCCTCCGGGCGCTGGTTTTTGCGGTTGCCAGGGCAGGGCGGGCCCGCTATATCGGCCGCCTCGACTTGGGACGCGGCCCCGCCGCCTCCCTGACGGGCGCGTAGCTCAGCGGGAGAGCACTACGTTGACATCGTAGGGGTCACAGGTTCGATCCCTGTCGCGCCCACCATTTCCAAGGCCAGCCAAGCATCTGACTTGGCTGGCCTTTATCGTTTCAAAGCTTGTCCCGGGGAGGCCGCTGCGGTGCCGATCGGGGAGAACCGGAAGCGTACCGGAAGCACAGGAGGCTTTTCTGCGGGCCTCAAAGCGGCGTGATGCCGAACTGCAACATCATGAGCCAGAGCGCGATTCCGTAGAGGACGGCGGAGCGCCACATCAGGCCGCGCCGGCGCCGCTCCCCCTCGTGCCACGCCTCTGCCTCGGCATACGGGTTCACCTCGCTGGCGCGCCGCTTGCGCAGCTCGAAGGCGGCCTCGGCGATCGCGAGGGCCTGCTCGAGGCTGGGGCGCCCGTTCGGCAACGGTGTCAAGCGGGGGAGAAGCATGGCTCCGTGTAGCGCAGAGTTCTGAATTCAGCATTTCGCCGATCGTCGACACTCCGCAGGACCCAATACCGAGCGAGGCTCTTCGCGCATGCGCGCGCCGCCGCGGTTACGAGCGCCCGTCTCCTCGCGCTCGCGCTCAACCGCGCTCGGGACCGCCAGCATGTCGACATGACGCTGCGGGGTGGTCGCGTCGTCCGGAACAGGTGTCGTCCCGCGGATGGCGCGACCGAAAGCGCCAAGGGCCGCCGGCCGGAGCTTTGCAGAGGTCGTCATCATCGGATCAGGCCGCGCTCCCGCCGCAACGTCGACCGCATGGTAGCGGATTGGTAAATGCCTGCCGGCATAGCGAATGTTCAAAGGTTCGTCGCTACCCGTCGCCCTGCCGCTCTATGGACGCGGCGCCTGAAACGGGTCCCTCGATGCTAAGCCTTCCCGCTCTCCGCCGCGGTCCTCATGAGGAAGGCGCGGATCACGCGCAGCCAGCGGGATCGCAGACCGGCATCGCCGATGGGGACGATGCAAAGGCGCGACCTCACGAGGGAGCGCCTGGAGCCCAGGGGCATCGTGGCCAGCGATGCTCCTTGGAGCATCTGACGAAACCGGGCCTGGGGCGCTGGTTGGGGCATGACCCGTTCGCCCCGGGGCGGGGGCTCTTCCGTTGCGGAGATCGCGCGTCACCGGCGCCGACTGACGACATGACGCTCGCCCGCGCGGTCGAAGAGCGCGTAGCCCGACAGGTCGCGCCCGCGTATCACGTCGTCCGCCATCTTCTTGAGGTAGGGCTCGGCGGCATCGCCGCTCGGCGTGCGGCCCGTGGGGTCGGTGAGGACCGACACCATCGCCATGTCCCAGGACTGCCCGAGGCTCTCCACGTCGCGCAGCACCGACGCCCAGCTCACCTGAGGGGTCAGCTCGATATCGTTCGCCAGCCAGGGCGTGAGCGTGCCGCTCGCCGCGGCGGGCGCGACCCCGCCGCCCTCCGTGCGGTCGGCACGCAGTAGGACCAGCAGAAGGCGGGCGCCTTTACCCTCGCCCAGCGCGGTCGCGATCAGGTCGTCGAACTCGGTCTTCGCCATGGTGGCCCCTGCTCGCGAGCTACACGGCCCGACCGGCCCGCTTGCTCTCCGGGTCGGTGATGTCCTCGATCCAGGTCAGCGCCTTCACACCCTGCGGGAAGCCTAACGTCGGGATCGCCATCAGCGCCACCTGCTTGAGCTCCTCCTTCGACAAGCCCTCCTCCAGGGCCCGCCGCGTGTGGGAGTGGGTCGCTCCCTCGGAGAGCGCGCCGATGGCGAGCGCGAGCTTCACCAGCCGCGCCGTGCGCCCGTCGATGGGGCCGGCCTCGGAGCATGCCTTCCCGAGCGCCGCATAGGTCTGCCAGACCTCCGGATAAGCCTTCGCGACCTCGCCCGCGCCGGATGGAAGGTGCTCGCCGTCGTTCGCCATGATGTCCCTCCTGCAATGGTATCGACCGACAACCGCGGTCGCGCATACGGGTTCAACATCGGGTCAACCTGCCTGGGCGGGAACGCCACCCTGGCCTAGGGAACACCCCTTAAGGCCAGACCGAAAGCACGGGCCGACCGCACGGATCGTTGATCCAGCGCAACAAAAACCGGGCTGGCCTGGATCAAGCCTTCTCCGGGGCGCGTCCCTACGCCCCGGAGAAGGCTTGACCATGAACACGCACGCCCCCGTCTCGTCAGCCGATCAGGGCCGGGCCCTCTGGCTGTCGACCATCGCGTTCACGACCTGCTTCGCGGCCTGGACGATCTTCGCCATTATCGGCGTCCAGATCAAAAAGGACCTGGGCCTCAACGACACCCAGTTCGGCCTGCTCGTCGGCACGCCGATCCTCACGGGCTCCCTGGTCCGCCTGCTCCTCGGCGTCTGGGCCGACCAGTATGGGGGCCGCATCGTCTCGGTCGTCGTGATGCTGCTCGCTGCGGCCGCGACCTGGATGCTCACCTACGCCTACGACTACACGACCTTCCTCGTCGCGGCGCTTGGCGTCGGGCTCGCGGGCGGCATGTTCTCCGTAGGCGTCGCCTACGTGTCCAAGTGGTACCCGAAGGAGAAGCAGGGCACCGCACTCGGCATCTTCGGCGCCGGCAACGTGGGTTCGGCGGTGACCAAGTTCCTCGCCCCCATGGTCATGGTGGCCTATGGCTGGCAGATGGTGGCCCAGGTTTGGGCGCTCGGCCTCGTCGTCATGGCGCTGGTCTTCTTCTTCGGCACTAAGGACGATCCGGACCTCGCCGCCCGCCGCAAGGCCGGCGTGAAGCCCGAGCCGCTCTCCGCGATGCTCGTGCCCCTGAAGAACATCCAGGTCTGGCGTTTCTCGCTCTACTACTTCTTCGTGTTCGGCGGCTTCGTGGCCCTCGCGCTCTGGCTGCCGCGCTACTACACCGGCGTCTACGGCCTCGACATCGTCACCGCCGGCATGCTCGCCGCCGCCTACTCGATCCCGGGCTCGATCTTCCGGGTGCTCGGAGGCACGCTCTCCGACCGGGTCGGCGCCCGCAAGGTGATGTACTGGACCCTCATCGGCTCGGTCGCCTGCACCTTCCTGCTCTCGTACCCTGCCACCCATTACGTGGTGCGCGGCATCCGCGGGCCGATGGAGTTCGACATCGCCATCGGCTTCCTGCCCTTCACGGTGCTGACCTTCGCGCTCGGCTTCTTCATGAGCCTCGGCAAGGCGGCGGTCTACAAGCACATCCCGGTCTACTACCCCAACCGGGTGGGTGCGGTCGGCGGCGTGGTCGGCCTGATCGGCGGCCTGGGCGGCTTCCTGATGCCCATCGCCTTCGGCTTCATGAACGACCTGGTCGGCGTCTGGACGAGCTGCTTCATGCTTCTCTTCCTGACCTCCGCCGCAAGCCTCCTGTGGATGCACGCCGCCATCCGCGCCATGGAGAAGCAGGAGCACCCGGGCCTCGCGGCTCCGAAGGACCTGCCCGAGGTCGCGGCCCTTCGCGCCGAGGTCGAGAAGCTGCGTGCGCTCCAAGCCGCCCGCCCGGCTCCCGGCGCCACCGGCCTCTACGGAACCCCCGCCGAGTAGGCCCTTGATCCGACCCGCCGGAGCGATGCTCCCGCGGGCTCCCACTCCCTCTCGCCACAGGAGACCGGGCCCATGTCCGTCGCCAGCAACGCCCACCTCCAGGAGAAGCCCGCCTCGGGCACCTGGCTCGAGACCTGGGAGCCCGAGAACGCTGCGTTCTGGGCCTCCGCCGGCAGCCGCCTCGCCTGGCGCACGCTCGCCATCACCACGGTCAACCTGACCATGGCCTTCGCGGTCTGGTTCCTGGTCTCCGCGCTGGTGATCCGCCTGCCCGCCATCGGCTTCAAGCTCACCACGGGCCAGCTCTTCTGGCTCGCCGCCATGCCGGGGCTCGCCGGCGGCACGCTTCGCCTCGTCCACATGTTCCTCACGCCCATCTATGGCACGCGCCGGGTGGTGGGCTGGTCGACGCTCTCGCTCCTCGTGCCCGCCATCGGCTGGTTCTACGCCATCCAGAACCCCGCCACGCCGGTCTGGATCCTCATGACCCTGGCCTTCCTGGCGGGTCTTGGCGGGGGCAACTTCTCGTCCTTCATGCCCTCCACAAGCCTGTTCTTCCCCAAGCGCCTGCAGGGAACCGCGCTCGCCGTCCAGGCCGGCATCGGCAACTTCGGCGTCTCCATCGTCCAGTTCGTTACGCCGTGGATCATCGGGTTCGCGCTGGTGGGCGGCGCCGCCTTCATGGGCGAGCCGCAGACGCTCGCCAAGGCGGGCCAGGCCTCCCCGGTCTATCTGCAGAACGCAGCCGCGATCTACATCCCCTTCATCGCGGTGTTCGGCCTCTCGGCCCTGTTCTTCCTCAAAAGCGTGCCCGTGAAGGCGAACATCCGCGAGCAGATGGACATCTTCCGCTCGCGACACACCTGGGCCATG
The DNA here is from genome assembly GCA_035628475.1 of Salinarimonas sp. GTDB lineage: Bacteria > Pseudomonadota > Alphaproteobacteria > Rhizobiales > Beijerinckiaceae > Salinarimonas_A. Next base: position 6,142 of record DASPJU010000799.1, read on the forward strand.
ACGAGCCTCTACATCATGACCTTCGGCGCCTTCTCGGGGCTCGCCGGCACGTTCCCGCTCCTCATCAAGCAGAGCTACGGCGCGCTGCCCGGCGCCCCCGACCCGCTGGCCTACGCCTTCCTCGGCCCGCTCGTCGGATCGCTCCTGCGCGTCGTGGCGGGACCCGTCTCCGACAGGCTGGGCGGCGCCCGGGTGACCCACTACGCGGGTCTGGGCATGGTCGCCTGCGCGCTCCTGGTGCCCCTCTACACGAGCCCTGCCTCGATGGCGGACTTCCCCTACTTCGTCGCCGCCATGCTCGGCCTCTTCGCCTTCGCGGGCATCGGCAACGCCTCCACCTTCAAGCAGATGCCGATGATCTTCCCGCCGCGCCAGGCGGGTGGCGTGATCGGCTTCACGGCGGCGGTCGCGGCCTACGGTCCCTTCCTGTTCGGGATGCTCTTCGGAGCGGCCGTGGGCGCCTTCGGCACCCCCGACGTGGTGTTCTACGGACTCTCCGTGTTCTTCGCCTTCAACGTGGCGCTGAACTGGTGGATGTACGCCCGCCGCGGCGCCACCACCCCCTGCTGATCACCCGCGCAGCACCTGCGGCGACCGCAGCCCTCCCCTTCCGGGGAGGGCTTCTTCGCGCCCCGCGGAGCGCCCAGCGATGCCCTTACGGGCCACCCCTTAGGTGCATGATCTGAATGTCGCCCTGGCCGGAGGCGGCGTACGACCGGGACATCGCATTCCACGGCCCCGCGCACCCGCTTGTGCCCGGATCCCAGAGGACCCCACCATGAGCCACTTCCTCGACCGGCTGACCTTCTTCACCCGCACGCCGGAGGCGTTCTCCGACGGCCACGGCATCACGACCCGCGAGGACCGCTCCTGGGAGGACGGCTACCGCAAGCGCTGGCAGCACGACAAGATCGTCCGCTCCACCCACGGGGTGAACTGCACCGGCTCGTGCTCGTGGAAGGTCTACGTCAAGGGCGGGATCGTCACCTGGGAGACCCAGCAGACCGACTATCCCCGCACCCGTCCCGAGCTCCCCAACCACGAGCCCCGCGGCTGCGCTCGCGGCGCCTCATACTCCTGGTACCTCTACTCCGGCAACCGGGTGAAGTACCCCCTGGTCCGCTCGCGCCTGCTGAAGCTGTGGCGCGAGGCCCGCGCCCTCATGACCCCCGTGGCTGCCTGGGCCTCCATCGTCGAGAACCCCGAGAAGCGCAGAGCCTACACCTCCAAGCGCGGGCATGGCGGCTTCGTACGGGCCACCTGGGACGAGATCAACGAGATCATCGCCTCGGCGAACGCCTACACCGTCAAGACCTACGGCCCCGACCGCGTCTTCGGGTTCTCGCCGATCCCCGCCATGTCGATGGTCTCCTACGCCGCTGGGGCCCGCTACCTGTCCCTCATGGGAGGCGTATGCATGTCGTTCTACGACTGGTACTGCGACCTGCCTCCGTCCTCGCCGCAGACCTGGGGCGAGCAGACGGACGTGCCCGAGAGCGCCGACTGGTACAATGCGGGCTTCCTCATCCTGTGGGGGTCCAACGTCCCCCAGACCCGTACCCCCGACGCCCACTTCTACACGGAGGTTCGCTATCGTGGCGCCAAGAGCGTCGTGATCTGCCCCGACTACTCGGAGGCTTCCAAGTTCGCCGACCTGTGGGTGTCGGTGAAGCAGGGCACGGACGCGGCGCTCGGCATGGCCATGGGCCACGTCATCCTGCGCGAGTTCCATGTCGACCGGCAGGTCCCGTACTTCGTCGACTACGCCAAACGCTACACCGACATGCCGATGCTGGTCCGCCTCGTGAAGCAGGACGGCAAGCTCGTGCCTGAGCGCTTCATCCGCGCCTCCGATCTCGACGGCGCCCTCGACGAGGCCAACAATCCCGAGTGGAAGACGCTGGCCTATGACGAGACCACGGGCGAGCTCGTGGCCCCCTTGGGCTCGGTGGGCTTCCGGTGGGGCGAGAAGGGCAAGTGGAACCTGGAAGCGAAGCGCTCTGACGGCGCCGAGGTCGACCTACGCCTGTCGCTCGCTGGCATCGAGGACGGCTTCGAGGACGTGGCCTTCCCCTATTTCGGCAATATCGAGCATGACCACTTCACGGGCACCGACCACGCGAGCGTCATCGAGCGCCGGATTCCCGTGAAGAAGCTGCAACTCGCCGAGGGCGAGGCCCTGGTCGCCACGGTCTACGACCTGTTCCTGGCCAATTATGGCATCGACCGCGGCTTCGGCGGCGGCAACGTCGCCGCCTCGTTCGAGCAGAACGAGCCCTACACCCCGGCCTGGGCGGAGCAGATCACGGGCGTCCCGCAGGACCAGATCATCACCGTGGCGCGCGAGTTCGCCCGCAATGCCGAGAAGACCAATGGCCGGTCGATGATCATCATCGGCGCCGCGATGAACCATTGGTACCATATGGACATGAACTACCGCTCGGCCATCAACATGCTCGTCATGTGCGGCTGCGTGGGTCAGTCCGGGGGCGGCTGGTCGCACTACGTGGGCCAGGAGAAGCTCAGGCCGCAATCCGGCTGGGCCCCGCTCGCCTTCGGCCTCGATTGGGGCCGCCCGTCCCGGCAGCAGAACTCCACCTCGGCGTTCTACGCGCATACCGACCAGTGGCGGTACGAGACCCTCGACGTGAAGGAGATCCTCTCGCCGACGGCGCCCGCCGGCCCCTGGGACGGCGCTATCATCGACTACAACATCCGCGCCGAGCGCATGGGCTGGCTGCCCTCCGCACCGCAGCTCCAGGACAATCCGCTGGGCATCGCGGCCAAGGCGGCAAAGGCGGGGCTGGAGCCGAAGGACTATATCGCTCGCAGCCTCAAGTCTGGCGATCTCAAGCTCTCCTGCGAGGATCCCGACAACCCGAAGAACTGGCCGCGCAACCTGTTCGTCTGGCGCTCCAACCTGCTCGGCTCCTCGGGCAAGGGCCACGAGTACTTCCTCAAGCACCTGCTCGGCACCTCGCACGGCGTGCTCGGCAAGGATCTCGGGCCGGAGGGCAAGCTGAAGTCCAAGGAGGTCGTGTGGCACGACGAGGCGCCCGAGGGTAAGCTCGACCTGCTGGTCACGCTCGACTTCCGCATGTCGACCACCTGCGTCTACTCGGACATCGTGCTGCCCACCGCCACCTGGTACGAGAAGGACGACCTCAACACCTCCGACATGCACCCCTTCATCCACCCGCTCACCGCGGCGGTGGATCCGGTGTGGGAGGCGCGCTCGGACTGGAACATCTACAAGGGCCTGGCCGAGAAGTTCTCGGAGGTCGCGCCCGAGGTGCTGGGCATCGAGCGGGACGTGGTGCTGACGCCCATCATGCACGACACGCCCGGCGAAATCGCGCAGCCCTTCGACGTCAAGGACTGGAAGACGGGCGAGATCGACCCGATCCCCGGCAAGACCATGCCGCAGGTGACGGTGGTCGAGCGCGACTACCCGAACCTCTACAAGCGTTTCACGTCGCTCGGCCCGCTCATGACCAAGGTCGGCAACGGCGGCAAGGGCATGGCCTGGAACACGGAGCACGAGGTCGAGCTCCTCAAGGAGCTCAACGGCGTCGTCGCCGAGGAGGGGCCGACCAAGGGCTTGGCCAGGATCGAGACCGCCATCGACGCCTGCGAGGTACTCCTCATGCTGGCGCCGGAGACCAACGGCGAGGTCGCGGTGAAGGCGTGGGAGTCGCTCGAAGGCTTCACGGGGCGCGAGCACACCCATCTCGCCCTGCCGAAGGAGGACGAGAAGATCCGGTTCCGGGACGTGGTCGCGCAGCCGCGCAAGATCATTTCGTCGCCGATCTGGTCAGGCCTGGAATCCGAGAAGGTCTGCTACAACGCCTGCTACACGAACGTCCACGAGCTCATCCCGTGGCGCACGCTGACGGGTCGCCAGCAGCTCTACCAGGATCACCTGTGGATGCGGGCCTTCGGCGAGGGCTTCTGCGTGTACCGGCCGCCGGTGGACCTCAAGACCATCGAGCCCGTCAAGGGCAAGGTGGCGGGCAACGGCAACCGGGAGATCGTGCTCAACTTCATCACACCGCACCAGAAGTGGGGCATCCACTCCACCTACTCGGACAACCTCATGATGCTGACGCTCAACCGCGGCGGGCCCGTGGTCTGGATCAGCGAGGAGGACGCCAGGAAGGCAGGGATCGTCGATAACGACTGGATCGAGGTCTACAACGTCAACGGCGCGATCTCGGCCCGCGCGGTGGTCTCTCAGCGCGTCAAGGACGGGATGTGCATGATGTACCATGCGCAGGAGAAGATCGTGAACACGCCTGGCTCGACCATCACGGGCCAGCGCGGCGGCATCCACAACTCGGTCACCCGGGCGGTGCTCAAGCCCACCCACATGATCGGCGGCTACGCGCAGCTCTCCTACGGGTTCAACTATTACGGCACGGTCGGCGCCAACCGCGACGAGTTCGTCGTGATCCGCAAGATGAGCCACGTCGACTGGCTTGAGGGTCCCTACGAGGACCGGAAGGGCCCGAGCCTCCAGGCCGCCGAGTGAGGCCCGGGACCCCGGGAGACGTTGTCCTCCGGGGTCGCCCTTAGGGGCATGATCTGAATGTCCCGATGCCGCCGCGGCGTCTACCACTTTCCCACGAGATCGATGCTCCGCCGGGCCTGCGCAACGCGCCCCGGAGCTCCTGGACAAGGACCCCGGTCATGAAGATCCGCGCTCAGATCGCGATGGTGCTGAACCTCGACAAGTGCATCGGGTGCCACACCTGCTCCGTCACCTGCAAGAACGTCTGGACGAACCGCGAGGGCATGGAATACGCCTGGTTCAACAACGTCGAGACGAAGCCCGGCATCGGCTACCCAAAGAACTGGGAGGACCAGGACAAGTGGAAGGGCGGCTGGACCCGCAAGGCCAACGGCAAGATCGAGCCGCGCATCGGCTCGAAGTGGCGCGTGCTCTCGAAGATCTTCGCGAACCCCGACCTGCCTGAAATCGACGACTATTACGAGCCCTTCGACTTCGACTACGAGCACCTGCAGAAGGCGCCCGAGACGCAGGCCTTCCCGACCGCCCGCCCGCGCTCGAAGATCACCGGCGAGCGGATGGAGAAGATCGAGTGGGGCCCGAACTGGGAGGAGATCCTAGGCGGCGAGTTCTCCAAGCGGCGCCAGGACAAGAATTTCGAGGGCGTCGAGGAGGAGATCTACGGCCAGTTCGAGAACACCTTCATGATGTATCTCCCCAGGCTGTGCGAGCACTGCCTGAACCCAGCCTGCGCCTCCGCCTGCCCCTCCGGCGCCATCTACAAGCGCGAGGAGGACGGCGTCGTCCTGATCGACCAGGACAAGTGCCGCGGCTGGCGCATGTGCGTCTCGGCCTGCCCCTACAAGAAGATTTACTACAACTGGTCTTCCGGCAAGTCTGAGAAATGCACGCTGTGCTACCCGCGTCTTGAGGCCGGGATGCCGACCGTGTGCTCAGAGACCTGTGTCGGCCGCATCCGCTATCTCGGCGTGGTGCTCTACGACGCCGATCGGATCGAGGAGGCGGCCTCCACGGAGAACGAGCAGGACCTCTACGAGGCGCAGCTCGGGGTCTTCCTCGACCCGAGCGATCCGCGGGTGATCGCCGAGGCCCGGAAGGAAGGCATCCCGGACGCCTGGCTTGAGGCGGCGAAGCGCTCGCCCGTCTACAAGATGGCCATGGAGTGGAAGATCGCCTTCCCGCTGCACCCCGAGTACCGCACGCTGCCCATGGTCTGGTACGTACCGCCGCTCTCGCCGATCCAGTCGGCGGCGGCCGCGGGCAAGATCGGCATCGACGGCGAGATGCCGGACGTCAAGAACCTGCGCATCCCCGTGAGGTACCTCGCGAACCTGCTGACCGCAGGCAAGGAGGAGCCGGTGGTCACGGGCCTGGAGCGCATGCTTGCCATGCGGGCCTATATGCGGGCCAAGACCATCGACGGCGTCATCGACGAGGGCCTGGCGGAGCGCGTCGGCCTCTCGGGGGCGCAGGTCGAGGACATGTACAAGATCATGGCCATCGCCAACTACGAGGACCGTTTCGTCATCCCGACCTCGCACCGCGAGATGGGCCTGGAAGACGCCTACGACCTGCGCGGCTCGTGCGGCTTCTCCTTCGGCAACGGCTGCTCGTCGGGCGCGACCGAGACAAACCTGTTCGGCGCCCCCAAGGCCGCCAAGGGCAAGACTCCGATGGACGTCGCGTAACCCCGTATCCTCCCGCCGACCACCTCAAGGGCCGGGCTCACGCCCGGCCTCCTCTTTTGCACCGCCCGCCTCCGGGGCGACCCTTAAGGGCGCGCTTACGGGCATCCCCTGAATGCCCCTGCCGACCGGATCGACTTAGACACGACCCAGCACCAAAGGCGTCCCCCGCGCCCCGGAGATCCGCATGCGAACCCTCAAGGCCCTCTCGGCCCTCCTGACCTACCCCACGGGCGAGCTCGTCGAGGCCGTCCCCGCCATCCGCGAGCTCGTGGTCTCCGAGAATGCCATCGCTTCCGAGAGCGTCGAGCCGCTCCTCACCCAGCTCCAGCGCGATGACCTCTACGATCTGCAGGAGCGCTACATCCTCCTGTTCGACCGCACCCGCTCGCTGTCCTTGCACCTCTTCGAGCACGTGCACGGCGAGAGCCGGGACCGTGGCCAGGCCATGGTGGACCTCAAGGCTGTCTACGCTGCCGCCGGCTTCGAGGTCGACACGACGGATCTGCCCGACTTCATCCCCATGTTCCTTGAGTACTGCTCACTCCTCCCCGAGGCCGATGCCCGCCTGACCCTGTCCGAGCCCGCCCACGTGCTCCAGGCTATGGCGGAGCGCCTGACCAAGAAGGAGAGCGCCTATGCGGGCCTCTTCTCGGGGTTGGTCGCGCTTGCGGCCGAGAAGCCTGCGGCGGAGGCCTTCGAGGCATTGGTGCCCGAGGAGGACTTCGAGCCCAACGACCTCAAGGCCTTGGACGCGGTCTGGGAGGAGGAGGAGGTCCGCTTCGGGCCGGGTGCCGCGGCGTCCGACTGCGGTGTCGACAGCCTCGCCGCCAAGGTCCGCCAGGCGCGCCGTCCTGCCCCCGGAGTCGAGGTGGCCTCGTCCGCGAAGCCCCGCACCGTCTTCACCCACACCGCAGCCCGTCCCTGAGGAGCGGCCCCGATGAACACCCTCAACCATGTCCTCTTCGGCTGGTACCCGTATATCTGCCTCACCGTCTTCTTCGCCGGCTCGCTGATCCGCTTCGACCGCGAGCAGTACTCCTGGAAGGCCGGTTCCTCGCAGCTCCTGCGCCGCAGGCAGCTCGTCATGGGCTCGGTGCTCTTCCAT
>DASPJU010000800.1:0-3000 GCA_035628475.1 Salinarimonas sp.
AGGCGGCGGACCGCGTCCACCACCTTGTACCGCGCGACCGCCCCGACCCAGGGCAGGATCGGGCGGGCCTCGTCCCAGGTGTGCCGCTTGGCATGGATGGCGAGCAGCACCTCCTGCACCACGTCCTCCGTCTCCGACGTCCCCAGGCCCATCCGCGCCAGCCGCCGGCGCACCGTCGGGCGTATCGCCGCCGCAAGGACCGCGAGAAGCCGCTCATATGCCGCCGCGTCGCCCCGGCGCGCCGCGCGCATCCAACCCGACCAGGTTTCCTCTCGAGCGCCCACGCCAGCCTCATTCGGTGCAGCCGGGTCGAACATGACACGGCCGGGCGACGAGCCGACGGAACAAGGCCGTGAGGTCACGAAACCGTGAAGCTGTAACGGGAGGGCTGCCGGGAGCGAAGGAGAGGGTAGGCGCGGGCGAGGGGCTCGCGCGACCAAGACCCGGAGGACCCCATGATCAGCCGCCGCACCCTGTTCGCCGCCCTCGCGCTCTCCGGCATGGCGCTCGCCCCGCCCGCCCTCGCCGACGACATGGCTTTCAGCGCATCGGGATTCGAGAAGGCGAGGGCGAGCGGCAAGCCCGTTCTCGTCGAGGTCACGGCGCCCTGGTGTCCCGTGTGCAAGGCCCAGAAGCCCATTCTCGCGGAGCTGAAGGGTCAGGCCCGCTTCAAGGACATCGCGACCTACACGGTCGACTTCGACGGCCAGAAGGACGCGCTGCGGGTGCTCGGCGTGCAGAAGCAGAGCACGCTCATCGTCTACAAGGGCGGCCGGGAGGTGGGTCGCTCCACGGGCGAGACCTCGAAACCCGCCATCGAGGCCCTGCTCGCCAAGGCGTTGTGAGGAGGGCTCGTCATGATCGGCACCATCGGTCTTGCCGGGCTTGCCGGCGCCCTCTCGACCCTGTCGCCCTGCGTCCTGCCGCTGGTGCCCATCGTGCTCGGCGCCGCCGCGTCCGAGCACCGCCTCGGCCCCGTCGCGCTCGCGGGCGGCCTGGCGCTGTCGTTCACGGTCGTCGGCCTGTTCGTGGCCACGATTGGCTTCGCGATCGGGCTGGATGCCGGCGTGTTCCGGGTCGCGGCGGCGCTCATGCTTGTCGCCATCGGGGCGGTGCTAATGGTGCCGCGCCTCCAGACGGGGCTCGCCGTGGCGGCGGGACCGGTCGGGGCCTGGACCGAGGAGCGCTTCGGCGGGTTCTCGACGACGGGGCTCTCGGGCCAGTTCGGGGTCGGCCTGCTGCTCGGGGCCGTGTGGAGCCCCTGCGTCGGGCCGACCCTCGGAGCCGCCTCGGTGCTCGCCGCCCGCGGCGAGAGCCTGGCCTCCGTGGCCCTGACCATGCTGGCCTTCGGGATCGGCGCGGCCCTTCCGCTGCTCGGCCTCGGGCTCCTGTCCCGCGAGACGCTCCTGCGCTGGCGCAACCGGATGATGGCGGCGGGCCGGGGCCTGAAGGGCGCGCTCGGCGCGATCCTCGCGGGCGCCGGGCTCCTCATCCTGACCGGCCTCGACAAGCGCCTCGAGGCGCGGCTCGTGGAGGCCTCGCCCGAGTGGCTGACGGCGCTCACGACGCGGTTCTAGAGCGGGTCTCGCGGAGGAGCGGCTTTCGGTTCTCCGCAAGGACGTACGGCACATCGCGGACCTAGGGCCGGTTACGCGGTGCCGGAACCGTCTGGGAGACTCTACGGCGCGGCGTAGCCCCGGAGCCTGCCATACATGCGCACCTGATCCGGCGTGAGCACCTCGACGGTGGCGAGGTGGTAGCGCAGATGCGCGGCGCGAAGCTCGCCCTGGTAGGCGCCGATTGCCGTGGTCGACGCCTTCAGGCTCTCCGGGGTGATCCGCCTCTCGGCGAAGAGCCTGTCGAGGCTGGCTTCCTGCGCGATGACGCGTTCCCCGAGCGGGACCGTCTCCGCCGTCATGGCGTCGAAAAGGCCCTGCACCCTGGCGCGCTGCTCCGGGGTGAGACCCAGCCTGTCGCCGAGTTCCAGGACGTGCATCGGGCCGGGGTAGCCGTTGAGCTCGGCGGGGAGCGCCAGGCCCATGCCGCGACCGGCCCGCAGATCGGCGATCTGCTGATCGGCGATCTGCTGATCGGAGAGCGCCTTCACCTCCCTCTTCTCCGTCCCGGCATAGGGTGAGGCGTGCCCATGGCCATGGGCGTGCTGCGCGAGTTCGGCGCCAGCCGGCAGCGCGAGGGCGAGGGCAAGGACGTGGATGGGGGGCATGACGATCTCCTCGTGTCCAGCCCCTAAGACAGGATCCCGGGCCAGCATATGATCAGGGTCATGCGGGAGCGATCGGCCTCAGGTTGATCCTGCGTCCCTCGCGGGCGATCGTCCCGTCGCGCTCGAGGGACGCCAGGGTTCGGTAGAGCGCCTCCCGGGTCAGCCCCAGCTCGGCGGCGATGTCCTGGAGCTCGCCTTCGACCGCGATCGTCCGGGCGGCGCCCGCCCGGAGGTCGAGCCAGAGCAGGAGGCGCTCCCGGGCCGAGCGCACGTTGCGCAGCTCCAGGCGGCCGCGCGCCTCCTGGAGCCCACGGGCCAGGACGGCAGCGAGGCCGCTTCCCGAGGCGGCGGCGCCCAGATCAGCGAGCAGGGAGGCTTTCTCGTAGACCTCCACGGCGGAGGCGGCCATGGCGACAGCGTCGCAGTGATAGGCGTCCGCGAACAGGGAGGCCTCGGCGAAGAGCTCGCCGGCCCGCGCCGTGTGGAGGACCACGAGTCGCCCGTCGAGGGTCTGCCGCTGCAGGCGCAGCCGACCGCGGGCGACCCGGAAGATCCCGAACGTCGGGTCACCCTGGCGGAAGAGCACCTCGCCCCGCGCGAGGGTTCTCGTGCGCGCGGGCCCCACCGCCCCGATCACGCCCGCGCCTCCCGTTCGAGACGGTCCTTGACCTCAGGGGGGAGCCGGCGCCAGTCGCAGCCGAGGAGGGCCGCCTCCATGGCGTGGAGCGCGATCACGCTGATCTCGCGCCCGAACACGAACCGCAGGCGTCGGGAGG
>DASPJU010000801.1:0-2773 GCA_035628475.1 Salinarimonas sp.
CAGCACGAAGAAGGCGGGCACGAAGACGAGCGACAGGAAGGTCGACACGAGCAGGCCGCCGATCACCGCGATGGCCATGGGGGCGCGGAACTCGCCGCCCGCCCCGAAGGCCATGGCGGAGGGCACCATGCCGGCCGCCATCGCGATCGTGGTCATCACGATGGGGCGGGCGCGCTTGCGGCCCGCGTCCACGATCGCGGTCACCCGGTCGACGCCCCGCGCCATCTCCTCGATGGCGAAGTCCACCAGCATGATCGCGTTCTTGGTCACGATGCCCATGAGCATCAGGAAGCCGATGACCACGGGCAGCGAGATCGCCTTCTGGGTGATGACCAGCGCCAGGATCGCGCCGCCGATGGAGAGCGGCAGCGACAGCAGGATGGTGAAGGGCTGCAGGAAGTTGGCGAAGAGCAGGATGAGCACGCCCAGCACCATCATGACGCCCGCGCCCATGGCCTTGCCGAAGCTCGCGAAGACCTCGCCCATCACCTCCGCGTCGCCGGTCTGCTTGAGGACGACGCCCGGCGGCAGGTTCTTGGCGGTGGGCAGCGCGTAGATCTCCTCCAGCACCTTGCCCAGCGCGTCCGTGCCGCGCAGGTCGGCTTCCAGCGCCACGCGCAAGCTCCGGTCGTAGCGGTCGATGGCGGTGGGGCCCTGGCCGAGCGTGATGTCGGCCACGGCGGCGAGCGGCACCGAGGCGCCGTTGCGGGCGGGCACCTTGAGGGCGCGGATGAGCTCCAGGTCGGCGCGGGAGACCTCGGGGAGCTGGACGCGGATCGGCACCTGCCTGTCGCCCACGTCGAACTTGGCGAGGTTGGCGCCGACGTCCCCGATCGTGCCGACCCGCACGGTCTCGGCGATCACGTCCGTCGAGACGCCGAGCTCGGCGGCGAGCTCGGGCTTGGGCGAGATGCGGATCTCGGGCCGCTGCAGCGGCGCCGTCGAGACGATGTTCTCGAGATAGGGGATCGTGGCCATCTCGCGCTGGAGCTTCGCCGCGGTCTCGACGATGACGTCCGGGTCGGGCCCGCTCACGATGAGCGACATGCCGCGCTGGCCGTTGTCCTGCAGGGCGAAGAAGCGCATGTCCGGCACGTCGCGGAACATGTCGCTGATGCGGCCCTCCATCTGGCGCTGACGGAATTGGCGCTGCTCCTTGGGCACGTAGTTCACCGTGATGGTGGCGAGGCGCACCTCCTTCTTGCCCGGCAGCTGCACGCCGCCGTTCACGAAGACGGAGGACACCTCCGGCAGCTCGCGCAGGCGCCGCGCCAGGCCGTCCGTGACGGTCTTGGTGTCGTCCAGGCGCGAGCCCGGCGGCAGCTCCACGATGAAGAGCGAGCGGCCCACGTCGCCCTCCGGCAGGAAGCCCGAGGGCAGGAGGCGCGTGGAGTAGATCGAGCCCGCGAAGAAGGCCAGCCCGAGCACCAGCGTGACCCACTTCCAGCGCACCGACCAGCTCACGAGGCCCGTATAGGCGCGCATGATGAAGCCGTCCTTCGGCTCCTCGTGCGGATGGGCCCGCATGAAATAGGCCGCCATGATGGGCGTGATGAGGCGCGCCACCAGCAGCGAGAACAGCACCGCGGCCGCGACCGTGATGCCGAACTGCTTGAAGTACTGGCCCGCGATGCCGCCCATGAAGGACACGGGCGCGAAGACCGCCACGATCGTGAAGGTGATCGCGATCACGGCGAGCCCGATCTCGTCGGCGGCCTCCAGGGCCGCCCGGTAGGCGCTCTTCCCCATGCGCTGGTGGCGCACGATGTTCTCGATCTCCACGATGGCGTCGTCGACCAGGATGCCGGTCACCAGCGTGACGGCCAGCAGCGAGACGAGGTTGAGCGAGAAGCCCATCGCGTCCATCGCCCAGAAGGTGGGGAAGATGGAGAGCGGCAGGGCCACCGACGCGATCAGGGTCGCGCGCCAGTCCTTGAGGAAGATGAACACCACGAGCACCGCGAGCAGCGCCCCCTCGATGAGGGTGTGCATGGCGGATTCGTAATTGCCCACCGTGTAGGTCACCGACGTGTCGATGAGCGAGAAGCGGACGTTGGGGTTCCCCTCCTGGAGCGCCGCCACCTTCTTCTCGACCGCCTGGCCCACCGAGGCGTCGGAGGCGCCCTTGGAGCGGGTGACCGAGAAGGCCACCACTGGCTCGCCGTTGGAGCGGGCGAAGGTGCGGGCCTCGGCCGCCGTGTCGGAGATATCGGCGAGGTCGGACAGGCGCACGCGCCGGCCCCCCGGCAGCATGATGGTGGTGTTGCGCAGGGACTCGAGGGACTGGGCGCTGCCCAGCGCCCGGATCGACTGCTCCTGGCCGCCCACCTCGGCGCGACCGCCCGCCAGGTCCACGCTCGTGATGCGCAGCTGGCGGTTCACGTCCGCCGCCGTGACGCCGAGCGCCAGCAGCCGGTCGGGCTTGAGCGTCACGCGCACCTCGCGGTCGGCGCCGCCCACGCGGGCGACCGAGCCCACGCCCGCCACGCTCTGGAGGCCGCGGGCCACCACGTCGTCCACGAACCAGGACAGCTCCTCCGGGGTCATGGCGGGGGCCGAGACCGCGTAGGTGGCGATGGGCAGGCCCACCACGTCGACGCGCTGGGTGATGGGCTCGTCGATGGTGCGCGGGAGGTCCGCGCGGATCTTGGCGATCGCGTCCTTGACGTCGTTGACGGCGCGGTCGGAGTTCGTCTCGAGCCGGAACTCGATGGTCGTCGTCGAGACGCCCTCGGCGATGGTCGAGATGATGTGCTTGACGCCCGTGAGCCCC
>DASPJU010000802.1:0-4556 GCA_035628475.1 Salinarimonas sp.
GAAGGCGGCGGTGCACCTCCTGAGAAGGTATGGGACCCGACGCTGAGCCAGCAGGCCGCGAAGCCGCCCGGCATGAAGAAGTTCCGCCGTGGCTTCGAGGTCATGGTCGTCGGCGCCGACCAGATCCCGGGCGTCGGCGCGTTGGGCCTGCGCGAGTTCGGCAGCACGGCCGGCGTGGTGATCGGGTCCATTCTCAGGATGTACGACCTGTACGAGATCGGCGCCCCGCAGAACCCCGACAAGGTTCCGTTCTTCCGCTGCACCCAGGTCAATCCGATCGACAGCAAGTACGGCACCAACTACGAGCCGGTGTTCACGCTGATCGGCTGGGTCGAGCGCAAGAAGGTGCCCGAGTTCGACGCGCATCTGGCGAGCGCCGACAACCTGCCGGCTCGCACGCCTCCCAGCGGCAACGGACACGCGGCGGCGCCCCCGCCGACCCGCCTCGCCAATGATCTGGACGACGAGATCCCGTTCTGATGTCTGCGCCTCCCGCCATTGCCGGCGTCTACGCCGATCTGCGCCAGGTCAAGACGCGCGGCGTGTGGCAGCTCGTCATCGACGTGCCCGCCGACAAGGTGGAGGGCATGGTCAAACTGTTCGGCATGCCGCGGCAGGACGAGCCGGCGTGGCTTGCCGTGACGCGGCTCAACAGTTCTCCCGGCTCCGCAGCACCCGAGGTCCAACGTCTCGCCTCGGGTCGCGGTGACGCCGCCCCCACCCTTACGGAAGATCACCGCGTGGAGTCGGGAGGCCCAAAACGCGAGCGCACGCTGCCTGAGAAAGTCTGGTGGCGCTGCGAGGACAAGCGCTTTCAGGAGTGGCTCTACAGCAAGGGGCGCGTCACTGGTTCGGCTGGTGATGCAGCCCAATGGGTTCGGCAGGAATGCGGGGTCACGTCTCGGTCGGAAATTCTGCCCGGGACGGAGGCGGCTGCGCGCTGGGTCAAGCTCGAAACTCAGTACCTGCTCGAAACGGGGCAGATGGCGGAGGCGCGGTGACGCTGCTTCTGCCCAAGGCCCGGATCATCCGCGATCAGGACTGGCTCGACCACCTGAAGACGGAACGCTGCATCCTCACGGGCCTGTACGGCAACGACTACGAGGGCATCGACCCAGCGCATATCGGGACGCTCGGGCGCGGGATCAAATCGTCCGACGATGAAGTCCTGCCGATCCTGCACAAGTTCCACGCCCTGCAGCCGAGCATGGGCGAGATGACCATGTGGCGCACGCATCTGCCCGACGACGTTCTCAGGGATGCGCTGAAGGCATTGGCGCGGGAGATGTATGCGAAGTGGAAGGAGCGAACCAATGGAATGCGTTGACATGTTCGGCTGGCCGCGTGCCGTCACCCTGCTCGGCCTGTTCGCCTGCTTCGTTGGTGTCGCGTGGGCCTTCGCATGGGGCACGTCCCGATGACCGTCACCTCCGCGACGGGCTCGGCGTCTCGGACGGATGAGATGTTAGACGGAGCCCGTTCCGAATCTTTGTGTGCTTCGCCTCAACCCCTATCACCTTGCGTAACGATGGAGAGCGAGACTGTGGCTGAGTCAATGTTCAAGGTCGGCGATCAAGTCGCAGTCGTTGCTACGGGCTCTATGCACCAACAGGCCCCGCGGGGTCCGTTCACCGTGCAGACGATCAACCGGCGCTCCGGGAACGTCACGCTCCAGGGCAACGACAAGAGCCAGTACAGCGGCGCGACCGGCTATCGCCGCGGCGACTCGTGGTCACGCCTCAGGATCGAGCCGTGGTCGACTGAGCATGCGGAGGCAATCCAGCGCGCGAACTGCATCGCGTTCCTGGCGCGCTTCTCGTGGGACCGACTGCCGACATCATGTCTCGCCAACATAGTCGGCATGGCCAAGGCCAACCTGCCGAAGCCCGCAGAACAGCCTCCCGCGACGAACTCCGCCGACAGCGGCCCGACTCAACGCCAGCCGGAGCCACCAAGGGATCTTCCATGACCACCGTATCCAGCCTGACCAACGAGGAACTGCTCAAGGAGGCAGAAAACGAAGCTGCACTTCTCGAAGATCGGGACTGCATCAGCGCGGCAGAGTTTGTCAGGCGACTCGCCCGCCGCCTTCGCCAAGCCGAGGCCGATCTGCGCACGGTCACAGCAGAGAGAGATGCGGCAGAGGAAGCGTTGCTGGATATTGCCAAGGCGGCGGTCAAACTGCCGCGCCCTTGGATGGACGGAGGGGTGACACAAGAGGATTGGTTCGCCGCCTGCGATCTAGTCCTCGCCGCCCGCTCTCGCCAGGGAGCGAAGTGATGGGCCAATACGACGAGCTGAAGGACAGCCTCTACCGAGGCCATGTCGGGCGCAACGGAGACGCCAAAGACGCCATCGAGGATCTGGAGGCAGAGGTCGCCCGGCTGACCGCAGCGCTCACTGATCGAGAGGAACGTCACGAGTGCGACCGCGCAATTCTCAAGGCGCGAACCGACATAATGAATAAGCAGTCTGGACAGATCACCACCCTGGAGGCAGAGGTCTCCCGTCTGACCTCTCTCCTGGTTCGCATCTCCCGCATGGTCTCCCCTGAGTCTGAGGTAGGAAAGATGCTGAACGGGATACCGAGAGATACGGAACAGCCGCAGCCCGAGCTGCCATGGCCCGTGAGCGGACCAGACTTCAATCCCTGGTACCAGGACGCCGCCAAGTTCCTGTTCTTCGTTCAGCAGCACCCGCTCGCATGGTGCCGCGACTTCCGACTTAAATACCTGAACATCCGCGTGGACACCCGCAGCGGCGCGTTCGTGATGTTTGCGCGCGACGGCGAGGAGAAGGTGACGCCTGACGACTTCATACGCGCAGCAACCGGGCAGGTGCGCGGCCAGCAGGAGAAGCGCTGACCATGGACAGGGATAAGCTGGACCCGAAGGGGCTGAAGGCGGCAACCGCAGCGGTCGACCATTTCTTTCGGAACACGTCGAACGGCACATTCGCCGACATGGCCGAAGCCGCCATCACTGCCTATCTCTCCGTCCTCCAGGAACGCGCCGCCAAGCAATACGCCGAGATCATGGCGATCCTGGACAACCCGCAGCCGCCAACCGATGCCCTGCGGAAGCTCTATCGCGACTACGCCCCGCTTCTCTCCCACACCCGCGCCGCAGCGCCGAGCGGGTGGAAGATGGTCCCGGTAGAGCCGACGCGGGAGATGCGGGAGTCCGGTTACCACGCGAACGCCATCAAGGACGCGTATGGCTTCCCCCATCATCACGATGCCGAGCCAGCCTACCGCGCCATGTTGAGGGCCGCTCCCTCCCCCTCCAGCGCTCGGCCTGAGATAGGGGATACAGATGTTTAGTTCGCTTCGCCTCGTTTGCAATCTCATTGCGTCATCACTGAGGATGGAGAGGTAGAGAGATGGGAATCTTCGACGACAACATGCCGATGCCGGATCGGCATATCCAGGTCGCGGCTCGCGAGGACAGGAGGCGGGAGCGCGCAGAAGACGAGCCCGATTGGGAGCGCCTGGATCAACTTTCGCGGCGAGCCTTCGACAGGGCCGCCGACGCGCTGCGCTGCCACGAGATTGCTTCGCCCGGCTCGATGCCGGCCAAGACATGGGGGCAGACACCGGACCACGTGAAGGATCGGTGGCGCATGGCTGCGAGTGTCGTGCTGAACGCCGCCGGGGTTGTGGGTCTTCATGAAGTCCTGGCGCTGATATTGCCGCTGGCGAAGGGTTACGCGCACGCCAACCCGCATGACGTGAACAATCGAGTGATCGAGGCCGCGGAAGAGGCTCTGCGGCGGCACGAAGCGACCGACCGATGACGGCGCTCGCATCCCCCGTAGAGCCACATGAGCTGCCGCCCGCCGTGACGCGCAGTCTTGCCGACATCGTTCGGCGCGTGACATGCGCCGAGACGGTTGCTGGGAACGGTTCCGATCTGCTGCTTCGGGTCTATCTCGCTGGCTTCTACCACGGCCTGGAACTGGAACAGTCATGAGCTACGACGCCCCGAAGCCAGAAAAGCCGCCGCGGTTGCCAGCCCAACATGTCGGCATCTTCACCCGGCGCGGTCTGTGCGTCGCGACCGCTCGGTTCGTCGATGAAGCGTGGAATTTCGCCTGCCTCTACGAGCAGTGCGGAAACGTCTCACATCTCCACGAAGCCGGATACTACGCCGAGCCCGTGACGATCTCAGCGGGAGCGCCGACGTGATGGCTGAAATCCTCCGCTTCCCCGGCCACACGCGCTGCGACCTTCCGCCCGAGCAGGTTCTCGACGCTGCGAAAGAGACAGGGCTTGAGCACGTGGTCATCGCCGCCCGCACCAAAGACGGCGAGGACTATTTCGCATCGAGCTATGGCGACAACGCGAAGACGCTCTGGCTGCTGAAGCAGTGCGAGCGCGTTGTTTTGCTTCCCCGAAAGGAAGAGTAATGATCACTCCCGATTTTCTGATCTGGCACTGCGCCGGCTGCGGTAAAGCTGCCGAAGGGAAAAAGAAGCCCTGCGACTGCGCGACCATGGTGGGCTTCCGTGACGGGCCGACGGGAAAGCGCGAGACGACATGCTGGGACGCCCCAGAC
>DASPJU010000803.1:0-4696 GCA_035628475.1 Salinarimonas sp.
TCCAAGGAGGAGGCGCACGACTACCGCTACTTCCCCGATCCGGACCTCCTGCCGCTGGAGTTCGACCAGGCCTTCGTGGACGAGCTCGCCCAGGGCCTGCCCGAGCTTCCCGACGCCAAGAAGGCCCGCTTCATCGCCGAGTACGGGCTGTCGCCCTACGACGCCTCGGTGCTGATCGCCGAGCGCGAGTCCGCCGACTTCTACGAGGCGGTCGCCAAGGGGCGGGACGGCAAGGCCGCCGCCAACTGGGTGATCAACGAGCTGTTCGGCCGCCTCAACCGGGAAGGTCTCGACATCGCCGCCTCGCCCGTCTCGGCCGACCAGCTCGGGGCGGTGATCGACCTGATCGGCGAGAACACCATCTCGGGCAAGATCGCCAAGGACCTGTTCGAGATCGTCTGGACCGAGGGCGGCGACCCGCGTCAGATCGTCGAGAGCCGCGGCATGAGGCAGGTGACCGACACGGGCGCCATCGAGGCGGCCGTGGACGCCGTCATCGCGGGCAATCCCGACAAGGTCGAGCAGGCCAAGGCGAAGCCGACGCTGCTGGGCTGGTTCGTCGGCCAGGTCATGAAGCAGACCGGCGGCAAGGCCAATCCGGGCGCGGTCAACGAGATGCTCAAGAGCAAGCTCGGCATCGAGTGAGCGCCGTGCTGTCCCTGCGCCCCGCCGCGCCGGCCGACCTCCCGGCCGTGCGCGACCTCCTCACGGAGACCTGGCACGCCACCTACGACGCGATCCACGGGGCCGCCAAGGTCGCCGAGGTGACGGCCGCCTGGCACTCCGTCGAGGCCCTGGAGCGCTCGCTCCATGCGCCCGGGGCCGTGTTCCTCGTGGCCGAGCGCGACGGGGTTCTCGTGGGCACGTCGCTCGCCGCCCCGGACGGGGAGGGGGGCGCCTGCCTGCGCCGGCTCTACGTGCGCCCGGGCGCGCAAGGGACAGGCGTCGGCCGGTGCCTGCTCGACGCGACCCTCGCGCCGTTCCGGGAGGTGCCCGCCTGGCTCGAGGTCGAGCCCGGCAACGCGCGCGCCGTCGCCTTCTATGAGCGCCACGGCTTTGCCCGCGAGCCGGGGCAGGGGGCCTGCGGCGGGCGCGACGATCTCTCGGCCATCCGGATGACGCGCCGCCCCCGCGCGGATCTCGTCCTCCGCCCCGTGCGCGACGACGACGCGCAGGACCTCTACGGCCTCCTCACCTTGTGCTTCGCCGACTATCCGGGCTGCTTCACGGACCCCCACGGCGACCTGCCGGACCTGCGCGCGCCGGCGACGGCGATCGCGCGGAAACCGGGCGGCGCGTATTGGGTCGTCGAGGACGCGCGCGGCCGGGTCGGCGCCTGCGTCGCGGTCGACGTCCCGGAGCCCGGCACCGCCGAGCTGCATCGGCTCTATGTCCGTCCCGATCTGCGCCGCCGCGGCCTCGCCGAGCGGCTGACCCGGCTCGCCGAGGACCATGCGGCGGCGGTGGGCGCCCGGTGCCTCGTCCTTTGGTCCGACACACGCTTCACGGACGCGCACCGGCTCTACGAGCGCCTGGGCTATGTCCGGGGCCCGCGCTCCCGCGACCTCGGCGACGTCTCCAATTCCGTCGAATACTTCTTCGAGAAGGCGATCGGCTGAGCCGCGAGCCCGTCGCGAGACGCACGAACGAGGCCCGGCAACCGTCCCGCTGATCCGTCAGGCGAGGGCCCGCGCGATGCGCGCTTGCCAGAGGCAGAGCAACGGCGTGACCGCCAGCTCCATGGCGAGCGCCAGGATCATCGGCAGGCCGGGCGCGCCGATCACGGCGTAACCGAGGGCGCGGCCGAGACCCCCGATCACCACGATCGCCGTGAGCAACCGGAAGCGCGCGCCCTTGGTCTCGATGGCGGGGATGGTGGAGACGAACATCAGCCCGATGCCGAGGAGCAGGCCCGAGAGGTAGCGGTAATGGCTGTCGCCCGCCCCGGTCGCTGTGTCTCCGGTGAGCGCGGGTCCCATCAGCACGCCCGAGAACCCCGCCGACAGCGGTACGAGGCAGCCCAGGGCCACGGCGCCCTGCAGCCAGCGCCGCTCGCGCTCCCAACCCTCGGTGGCCCGATTCGTCATGGGCGGGAGCTTGCGGCGGCACGCCGCCCCTGTCGAGGCGGGGGTGACGACACGTTCACGGCTACGCCGCCGCGATGTTCGCCGGGCTCACCGCGTTCCTGAGCCATGTCCCGGGCGTTGCGGAGCGGTGGCGCATGGGAACGTCTGGCGTCAGGCGGCGGCGCTGGTCGTCCGTTCCGCCCCGGCCGTCACGGGGGCGAGCGTCGCGCGCAGCGCCTCGCCGAGCCGGGCGAGCCACTCCTCGGCCTGCAGGGCTCGGGCCTCGGCCCGCTCGGCCCGGGCCTCGGCCTCCTTGGCCTGGCGGGCGGAAGTGGCGGCCCATTCGTCCGAGGTCGCGACCTGCTGGCGCAGGCCGCGGATCGTCGCGGCCGATGTCTCCTCGACCTCCTTCAGCCGCTTCTCGGTCTCGGCGAGCCGCGCGCTGATCGCCTTGACCTGCGCCACGGCGACCATGGCGATCTCCTCGGCGCGAGCCTCCGCGGTGGCGGCACGGCTCCGGCTCTGCGCCAGCGCCTCGCCAGCGCTGGCCACCAGCGCCAGGAGGTCGTCGGGCCCGGCCGGGCCGGCGGGGAGGGACGAGGGGAGCGGCGCGGCGAGGGAAAGAACGACGGCGGCGGTCTTGGCTTCGGGCATCGGCGCGCTCGGCACGTTCGAGGGCTTGGAACCGCTCCACTACAACCCGCCATGGTTAAGGCCGGGTTAACCGTCGCGGACGGCATTCACCATTCCGCAACGGAACCGGCCGCCGCCCCGAGGGGTTCGACGCAGCGACCGCGCTCCCCGCGGTCGCTGCGTCGAGTCCGATGTCCCCCGAAAACCTCGTCTCGCTCCTCGTCCCCGTCGTGGTGCTCGTCGTCCTGTGGTCGCTCGTGCGGCACTGGATCCTGCCCTTCGTGCTCGGCTTCGCGCTGGCGGTGGCGCTCGGTCCCCAGGCGCGCACCCTCCTGGCGGGCGCCTGGAGCGCCGTCGCGGGCATCGGCGACCGCGTCTTCGGAACCGATCCCGGCGACGAGCTCCGCGACCCGGAGCGCCGCCGCCCGGCCTATCGCGAGGACGACATCCGCTAGGCTCCATCCCTTGCAATCGGCCAGGGCGCCCCCATATCAGGCTTACCCCAGCGGACATTGGTGGCCTTCGAGGCGGCGAGCGTCATCGCCCTCTCGATGGGACCCGGTCAGGACGGATGTACTCCGGCCAGGTCCTGTGCCCGCGCCTGCCCTGACGCGGCAGGTGCCCGACTGGCGGTCTCGTTTGGCCCCCGCCCGTAGTGGCCGGCCCTGAGGTGCGTCAGCACCCCGGCGCCGTTCGCCCCGGAGCGGGGGCTCTTTCGTGCGCGGTCCGTGTCTCCGGCATGGCCAGCAGCACCACGAGGGCGCCGAACGCGGCGACGGCGGCGAGCGTCAGGAACGCGGCGTCGTAGCCCGCTCCCGCCGCGATCAGCCCGCCGAGCGACATGCTCGCCACGGCGCCCAGCCCATGCACCGTCCCCACGACGCCCTGCGCCGCCGCGAAATGCCCGCTGCCGCGGGTCAGGTCCGCGACGACGATGGGAAACAGCGCCCCGAACAGCCCCGCGCCCACCCAGGAGCGGTCGTCCGAGACCGTGTAGAGGACCCCGCGCAGGCTGAGCGCCACGAAGGCCGCGAGGAAGAGGGGCTTGCGTCCCCATCGGTCGGCCCGCCATGCCACGAGCGCCGCCACCGGCACCATCACGGACTGCGCCGCGATCGCCGAGGCCGCGGTGAGCGAGATGCCCTGGCCCTGATTGGCCAGCGCGAGCTTCTGCCCCACGAGACCCAGCATCGACGCGTTGGCGAGGTGGAACAGGGCGCCGCACCCCGCGAAGACGAGGAGCGGCCGAGAGGTGACGAGAAGGCGCCAGGGGGAGGGGCGCTCCCCATGGGACGCAGCCCCCGGATCGAGGCCGCGCGCCACGTCGTGATCGATCGCCGAGGCGGGGACGGCAGCCGCCGCCGCGCAGGTCGCGACGGCGGTGAAGATCATGCTCCAGAACAGGACGGGGCTGCCGAAGAGCGGTGCGGTCAGCAGGATCATCAGGCTCAGGAATCCGTCGCCCAGATGAAAGATCGATTCGTTGCGCCCCGCGCGGCGGGCGAAGCGCTCGGGCCCGACGACGCCCAGCGAGATCGAGGCCAGGGTCGGGCCGATCGTGACGCCCGCGAGCGCGCCCACGAGCCCCGCGGTCGCCACGGGCCAGAAGCGGGGCGCGAAGGGGATCGCGACGCAGGTGGCGGTCACGATCACGATCGCGGCCGCCATCAAGGCGCGCTTGGCCCGGATCGCGTCGACGACGGCGCCGAGCGGCGCCTGCGCCACGAGGCCCGTGAGCGCGCCGACGGAGAGCGCCGCGCCGATCTGCCCCGCGTCCCAGGCATGTTCCGTGATCAGGTAGACGCCCAGATACGCGCCCAGCCCGTAGCGGGCGTCGGACGCGAAGAAGCTCAGGGCGTCGAGGGCGCGCTCCGCGCGCCGGTTGGGCTCGCTCATCCGCCCGCTCCGCAACATCCGGCAGAGTGGAAACCGGCCCGCGCCGTGCCCGTTCCCCGAAGGGAACCGGGGCCGTGCCGACGACTTGCTCCCCCGCGGGG
>DASPJU010000804.1:0-6583 GCA_035628475.1 Salinarimonas sp.
GGCCTCCGTGCAGCTGCACGACGTCTCCTCCGACAACACCGTCTATCGCTGGCACCTCGGCGACAAGGCCGCCGTCGACCAGGCCTTCGCGCAGGCGAAGCACGTCACGAAGCTCGATCTGACCAACAACCGCCTCGTCCCGAACCCGATCGAGCCCCGCGCCGCCATCGGCGAGTACGACCCCGGCACGGACAGCTTCACCCTCTACACCACGAGCCAGAACCCGCATGTCGCCCGCCTCGTGCTCTCGGCCTTCATCGGCATCGCCCCCGAGCACAAGCTGCGGGTCATCGCGCCCGATGTCGGCGGGGGCTTCGGCTCCAAGATCTTCATCTATGCCGAGGAGACGGTCTGCGTCTGGGCGGCCAAGAAGGTCAAGCGCCCGGTGAAGTGGACCTCGGACCGCACCGAGGCCTTCCTGGCCGACGCCCACGGGCGCGACCACGCCACCCATGCCGAGCTCGCCATGGACGAGGGGGGTCGGATCATCGGCCTGCGGGCCCAGACGGTCGCCAATCTGGGCGCCTATCTGTCGACCTTCGCCTCGTCGGTGCCGACCTATCTCTACGCGCCGCTCCTGTCGGGCTCCTACGACATCCCCGCGATCTATGCCGAGGTCGACGGCGTCTACACCAACACGGCCCCCGTCGACGCCTATCGCGGTGCCGGGCGGCCCGAGGCGACCTTCGTGGTCGAGCGCCTCGTCGAGGTGGCGGCGCGCGAGCTCGGCCAGGACCCGGCGCGGTTTCGCAAGAGGAACTACATCCGGCGCTTCCCGCACCACACCCCCGTCATCATGACCTACGACGCGGGCGACTATGCCGCCTCCCTCGAGAAGGCGCTCGAGATCGCCGACTACAAGGGCTTCAACCGCCGCAAGCGCGAGAGCGCCCGCGCCGGCAAGCTCCGCGGCATCGGGTTCTCGTCCTATATCGAGGCCTGCGGCATCGCGCCGTCCCAGGCGGTCGGCTCGCTGGGCGCGGGCGTGGGACTGTGGGAATCGGCGGAAGTGCGCGTCAATCCGACGGGATCGATCGAGGTCCTCACCGGATCCCACAGCCACGGCCAGGGCCACGAGACCACCTTCGCCCAGCTCGTCAGCGACCGCCTCGGCGTGCCGATCGAGAGCGTCAATATCGTCCACGGCGACACCGATAAGGTGCAGTTCGGCATGGGCACCTACGGCTCGCGCTCGGGCGCCGTCGGCATGTCGGCGATCGCCAAGGCGATCGACAAGGTCATCGCCAAGGGCAAGAAGGTCGCGGCCCACGTGCTCGAGGCGGCGGAAGCCGACATCGAGTTCAAGGACGGCAAGTTCTCGGTGGCGGGCACCGACCGCTCCGCCGCCTTCGCGGACGTGGCGCTCCAGGCCTATGTCGCGCACAAGTTCTCCGGCCAGGACCTGGAGCCGGGGCTCAAGGAGGGGGCGTTCTACGACCCCACCAACTTCACCTTCCCGGCGGGCGTCCATGTCTGCGAGGTGGAGATCGACCCCGACACGGGCGTGACCAATATCGCGCGCTGGACGGCGGTGGACGATTTCGGGATCGTGATCAACCCCATGATCGTCGAGGGCCAGGTCCATGGCGGCATCGCGCAGGGCGTCGGCCAGGCGCTGCACGAGGCGGCCGTCTACGACGAGTCCGGCCAGCTCGTGACCGCGAGCTACATGGACTATCGTATGCCCCGGGCCGCGGACCTGCCCTCGTTCCAGGTCGGCATGACCGTGACGCCCTGTCCCTCGAACCCGCTCGGGGTGAAGGGCTGCGGCGAGGCCGGGGCCATCGCGGCGCCCGCGGCCGTCATCAACGCCATCACGGACGCGCTCGGCCACGAGGAGATCGCCATGCCGGCGACGCCCCAAGCCGTCTGGCGCGCCGCCCAGAAGACCCGCTCCATGCGCCTCGCCGCCGAGTAAGGGGGACCTCGATGTACGCCTTCACCTATCACAAGCCCTCCTCCGTCCGTCAGGCCGCAGCGATGCTCGCCAAGAGCGAGGACGCCAAGATCCTCGCCGGCGGCCACACGCTGCTGCCCACGATGAAGCAGCGCCTCGCCAGCCCCTCGTCGCTGATCGACCTGGCGGGCCTGCCGGAGCTCAAGGGCATCGAGCGCAAGGGCCGCTCGGTGACGATCGGGGCCATGACGCCGCACGCCGAGGTCGCCGCCTCCGGCGTGGTGCGCGAGGCGATTCCCGGTCTCGCGGAACTCGCGGAGCTGATCGGCGACCCGCATGTGCGCCATCGCGGCACGATCGGCGGGTCGGTCGCCAACAACGACCCGTCGGCCGACTATCCCGCCGCCCTCCTGGCGCTCGACGCCACGGTCGTGACCAACAAGCGCAAGATCGCGGCCGACGAGTTCTTCCAGGGCCTGTTCGTCACGGCCCTGGAGGAAGGCGAGATCGTCACCCGCGTCTCCTTCCCGGTGGCGCAGAAGGCGGCCTACGCCAAGTTCCGCAATCCCGCGTCGCGCTACGCGCTCGCCGGAGTGTTCGTCGCCAAGCGCGCCGGCGAGGTGCGCGTCGCCGTGACGGGCGCGAGCGAGAACGGCGTCTTCCGCTGGAGCGCCGCGGAGGAGGCGCTCGGCAAGCGCTTCGCGGCCAAGTCTCTGGAGGGCATGGCGCCCTCGCCCGACGGCATGATCTCCGACATCCACGCGGACGCGGCCTACCGGGCGCATCTCGTGGGCGTCATGGCACGGCGCGCCGTGCAGGCCGCGGCGGGGCGGTAGGCCGATGGGCCTGGGCGCGGCCCTCGGCCCGCGCCCAGGCCGACGGTTCTCAGTAGAAGAACCTCTCCTCCACGACCCGACCGTCGCGCACGGTGTAGAGGCCGACCTCCGTCATCGCGATGCGCTCGCCGGTCGCCTTGGCCGTGACGTCAAGGACGAAGCGGAGCGCGAATTGGTCGCCGTTCACGAAGGGGCCTTCGGTCACCGCGCTGTGGACCTCGTGGTTGGCGTACCACCAGTCGCTCTTGCCCCGCACGGCATCGCGGCCCTCGAGGCGGGCCATCGGCCCGTCCATCGCCTCGATGCTGACGATGCCGTCGGCGTAGAAGCGCTCGGCCGCGCCCTGGTGGTCGTCGGCCTTCAGCATCTCGGTGAAGGCGACGGCGACATCCCTGGTGTTCATGGTCGTTCCCCCTTGCGAGCGGCGGCGCTCCGCCGACTGGAACGAACATAGAACATCGAGCTTGACGGTTCAACGGCGATCGGTGCCCTGGCGCGCCGCCGCGAACGGGCTATGGTCATCCCATGTCGACGCTTCCCCCCTCTATCGACGGCACCCTGGCGCTCCTGCGCGACGCCGGCTACGTCGCCGACCGTCCCCTCGCGACGGTGCTCTTCCTTGCCCTGCGGCTCGGCCGGCCGCTCTTCCTCGAGGGCGAGGCCGGCGTGGGCAAGACGGAGATCGCCAAGACCCTCGCGGCCGCGCTCGGCCGCCGGCTCATCCGCCTTCAATGCTACGAGGGCCTCGACGTCGCGTCCGCCGTCTACGAGTGGAACTATGCCGGGCAGATGATGGCGATCCGCCTCGCCGAGGCAGGCGGGGGCGTCGACCGGGAGCGGCTGGAGGGGGACGTCTTCTCGCAGCGCTATCTCGTGAAGCGCCCGCTGCTCCAGGCCCTGGAGCCCGATCCGGCGGGCGCGCCGATCCTGCTCATCGACGAGCTGGACCGCACGGACGAGGCCTTCGAGGCCTTCCTGCTGGAGGTGCTGTCCGACTTCCAGGTCACCATCCCCGAGCTCGGCACGATCAAGGCCGAGCACCCGCCCGTCGTGATCGTCACCTCCAACCGCACCCGCGAGATCCACGACGCGCTCAAGCGCCGCTGCCTCTATCATTGGGTCGATTATCCCGACGCCGCCCGCGAGCTCGCCATCCTGCGCGCCAGGGCGCCCGACGCGCCGGCGCGGCTGTCGAAGGAGATCGTCGCCTTCGTCCAGGCGATCCGGAAGGAGGACCTGTTCAAGGCGCCCGGCGTCGCCGAGACGCTCGACTGGGCGAGCGCGCTGGTCGAGCTCGACGCGGTGGCCCTCGACCCGGCCCTGGTGTCGGATACGCTCGGCGTCCTCCTCAAGTACCAGGACGACATCCAGAAGATGCAGGGATCCAAGGCCAAGGAGGTGCTGGACCTGGTGCGGGCGCAGATGCGGGGGGCGGCGTGATCCCCCGAGCCGCGGAACGGAACGTGGTATCGCATGAGCGCTGACCCGCCCGGCCGGCTTGCCGACAACATCGCCCATTTCGCGCGCGCGCTCCGCGTCGCGGGCCTGCCGGTCGGGCCGGGCTCCGTCCTCGACGCGCTCGCGGCGGTGGAGGCCGCCCGGGTGGGGACGCGGGAGGACTTCTACTGGGCCCTGCACGCGGTCCTCGTGACCCGGCGCGAGCATTCGGCGATCTTCGACCAGGCCTTTCGCATCTTCTGGCGTCGGCGCGCGCTGCTGGAGAAGCTCATCGCCCAGATGTCGCCGGTGGCGCCCGGCGGCGCCTCGGAGCCGGAGGCGCCCAAGCCGGGGGCGTTGCGCGTCGCCGAGGCTCTGGCGCCGAGGGCGCAGCCCCGCGACGAGCCGCCCCCGCCCGAGCGGGAGCTGTCGGCGCGGCTCACCGTCTCGGACCGCGAGGTGCTTCAGCGCAAGGACTTCGCGCAGATGTCCGCGGACGAGATCGCCCGGGCCAAGCGCCTCGTCGCGGCCCTGCGGCTTCCCGACGACGCCACGCCGACCCGCCGCCTCGCCGCCGACCCCCACGGCGCGCGCATCGATCCGCGCGGCACCTTCCGCCGCTCCCTACGCGCGGGCGGCGCCGGCATCGCCTTGAGCTTCCGCGAGCGCGCGGTCGCGCCGCCGCCCCTCGTGGCGCTCGTCGACATCTCCGGGTCGATGGCCGAGTACTCGCGCCTCTTCCTGCATTTCCTGCACGCGGTCGCGGAGCGGCGCCGGCGCGTCCATGTCTTCGTCTTCGCGACGCGGCTGACGAACGTGACGCGGGAGCTGCGCCGGCGCGACCCGGACGAGGCGCTGGCCCTCGCCTCGAGGCGCGTCCAGGACTGGGAGGGCGGCACCCGCATCAGCGCGGCTTTGCACGAGTTCAATCGCCATTGGTCGCGCCGTGTGCTCTCGGGCGGGGCCGTGACGCTGCTCTTCACGGACGGGCTCGAGCGGGAGGTGACGCCGGAGCTCGCTTTCGAAACGGACCGTCTCAAGCGTTCCTGCCGCCGTCTCGTCTGGCTCAACCCGCTGCTTCGCTTCGATGCCTTCGCGGCCCGCGCGGCGGGCATCCGGGCCATGCTCCCCCACGTTCACGAGTTCCGGCCGATCCACTCCCTCGCTTCCATGGGGGAGCTATGCCAGGCGCTCGGCGCCGCCCGCTCGCCGGGCGCGGACCCGCGGCTGTGGTTGAGGAGGGCGGCCTAGCGTCCGTCCGGGCCGGGGCCACCGAATGGACTACCGCACCAGCTCGCGCATGGCCCTGTCGATCCCCTCCAGGGTCAGCGGGAACATCCGGCCGCCCACGAGCCCGCGCACGAGGCCGATCGAGTGCGTGTAGCCCCAGTGCTTCTCCGGCAGGGGATTGAGCCACACGGCCTTGGGGAAATGCCCCAGCAACCGCTCCATCCAGGCCTGGCCCGGCTCCTCGTTCCAGTGCTCCACGGAGCCGCCGGGCATCAGGATCTCGTAAGGGCTCATAGAGGCGTCGCCCACGAAGACGACGCGATAGTCGGACGGATAGGTCCGGATGACGTCGAGGGTGGAGGTCACCTCGTCGTGGCGGCGGCGGTTCCCCTTCCAGACGCGCTCGTAAGGGCAGTTGTGGAAATAGAAATGCTCGAGGTGCTTGAACTCGAGCCGCGCCGCCGAGAACAGCTCCTCGGCCTTCTCCACGTGCCAGTCCATCGAGCCGCCGACATCGAGGAAGAGCAGGACCTTGACGGCGTTGCGCCGCTCCGGGCGCAGCTTCACGTCGAGATAGCCTTTGTTGGCGGTCTCGCGGATCGTGCCGTCGAGGTCGAGCTCCTCGGCGGCGCCGGTGCGGGCGAAGCGGCGAAGCCGGCGCAGCGCCACGCGCATGTTGCGCACGCCCAGCTCGACCTCGTCGGAGAGGTCCTTGAAGTCGCGCCGGTCCCAGACCTTCACGGCCCGAAAATTCCGGTTGCCGTCCTGGCCGATACGCACACCTTCGGGATTGTAGCCGTAGGCGCCGTAGGGGCTGGTGCCCGCGGTGCCGATCCACTTGCTGCCGCCCTGGTGGCGCCCCTTCTGCTCCCGGAGGCGCTCCTGCAGGGTTTGCCACAGCTTGTCCCAGCCCATGGCCTCGATCTGGCGCTTCTCCTCGTCCGTGAGGTACCGCTCCGCGAGCTTGCGCAGCCACTCCTCCGGGATCTCGGCCTTCTCGAGCGCCTGGCTCAATGACTCGAGGCCCCTGAACACCTGGCCGAACACCCGGTCGAACTTGTCGAGGTTGCGCTCGTCCTTCACCAGGCAGGCACGGGCCAGATAGTAGAAGTCCTCGACCCGCTTGCCGGCGAGGTCGCGGTCCAGCGCCTCCAGGAGCAGGAGAAACTCCCGCAGGGTCACG
>DASPJU010000805.1:0-2334 GCA_035628475.1 Salinarimonas sp.
TGCCGCGCGAGAGGAGCAGAGTCGCGAGCATGTTGCGCATCTGGCGGAAGCGTAAGGACCGGATCTCGGGGTCGTCGGTCGGGCCCTCGACGCCGTAATTGTGCGAGAGGTTGTGAGAGTGCCCGTCTCGGTTGTCCTCGCCGTTCGCCTCGTTGTGCTTGTCGTCGTAGGAGACGAGGTCGTTGAGGGTGAAGCCGTCATGGGCCGTGATGAAGTTCACGCTCGCCCAGGGCTTGCGCCCGCGCTTGTTGAACAGGTCAGCGGACGCCGTGAGACGCGCCGCGAGTTCCGGCAGCTTGCCCTCCTCGCCCTTCCAGAAGGCCCGCACCGTGTCGCGGTAGCGATCGTTCCACTCCGCCCAGCCCGGCGAGAACCGCCCGACCTGGTAGCCGCCCGGGCCGCAATCCCAGGGCTCGGCGATGAGCTTCACCCGGGCGAGCGCCGGGTCTTGCCGGCAGGCGTCGAGGAAGCGCCCGTCCTCCTCGAAGCCGTGCGGCTCGCGGCCCAAGATCGTGGCGAGGTCGAAGCGGAAGCCGTCGACGCGCATCTCCTGCGCCCAGTAGCGCAGGGAATCCATGACCATTTGCATGACCCGGGAATGGCTCAGGTTCACCGTGTTCCCGGTGCCGGTGTCGTTGATGTAGTAGCGCGCGTCCGGCGCCAGCCGGTAATAGGAGGCGTTGTCGATGCCCTTGAAGGAGAGCGTCGGCCCGAGCTGGTTTCCCTCCGCAGTGTGGTTGTAGACCACGTCGAGGACCACCTCGAGGCCCGCCTCGTGGAGATGGGCCACCATCTCCTTGAACTCGGCATAGGCGAAGTCCGGGTCGCTGGCGTAGCGCCGCGCGGGAGCGAAGAAGCCGATCGTGTTGTAGCCCCAGTAGTTCCGCAGGCCCTTCTCGACGAGATAGCTGTCGTCCAGGAAGGTGTGGACCGGCAGGAGCTCGACCGCGGTGACACCCAGCGAGGCGACGTAATCCAGGATCTCCTTGGTGGCGAGGCCCGCATAGGTGCCCCGCAGGGCCGGGTCCACCGCGGGATGGCGCATCGTGAGGCCGCGCACGTGCGCCTCGTAGAGGATCGTCTTCTCCCAGGAGATGCCCGGCCGGCGGTCCGCGCCCCAGCTATGGGCGGGGTCGATGACCCGGGCCTTGAAATTGTAGGGGGCGCTGTCCCGGTCGTCGAAGGTGAGGTCGTCGCCCGTCTCCATTTGATAGCCGAACAGGGCCGGGTTCCATTCGAGGCGACCGACGATCTGCTTGGCGTAGGGATCGAGAAGGAGCTTGTTCGGGTTGAAACGATGGCCGGCCGTCGGCTCGTAGGGGCCGTGCACCCGGAAGCCGTAGACGGTGCCGGGGCGGGCGTCGGGCAGGTAGCCGTGCCAGACCTCGTCCGTGTATTCGGGCAGCTCGATGCGCTCGATCTCGCGCTCCCCGTCGGAGTCGAACAGGCACAGTTCCACCTTCGTGGCGTGCGCCGAGAACAGGGCGAAGTTCACGCCCAGCCCGTCCCAGGTCGCCCCGAGCGGGAAGGGCAGGCCTTCGCGGACGCGCGAGCGGCGCAGGGGTTGCGGGGCGGCGTCTGGCCGCTTGGTTCGGTCAGGGCGGTGCACGTTCATGGAGGAGCTCGAAGCGGGGCGGGATCGACCCCTCCCTCAACGCGCGAGGGCGCCGGAAAGCTCCGCCGCTGAACCCACGATACGCGCCGGACGGAACGGGAGATCCGTCCCGGTCCGGGTGGACGCGGGCCGCCGCGTCGGCCATCATTCCGGCCCATGGCGTCGGGCCTCCCCGCGCCGGCGCCCGCCAGCCTGAGCGACCCGTTCGAGCGGCCGTCCCGATCCGCAGGAGTTGTTCCCGATGCCCCCCTCGGCCGCGGCCGCAAGAGATCCCCGCCCCGTTCCCGGACCCGTTCCGGCGGCCCGGGCCGTGCGGCTGCGGGAGGTGGAGATCGGCTTCAAGCTCGCCTCGGGCGGGACCTATCACGCGGTCGCCGCCACGGATCTCGAGGTGGGCGAGCACGAGTTCGTCGCGATCGTGGGCCCGACGGGCTGCGGCAAGTCCACCCTCCTCAACGCCGCCGCGGGCCTGCTCAAGCCCTTCGCGGGATCGGTGGAGGTGCTGGGCCAGCCGCTCGCCGGGCTGAACAAGCAGGCGGGCTACCTCTTCCAGGGCGACGCGCTGATGCCCTGGAAGACGGCGATCGACAACGTGGCGATCGGCCTCGAGATCGCCGGTGTGCCGTCGGCCGAGGCGCGGGAGCGGGCGCGGGCCTGGCTCGGCAAGGTGGGGCTCGCCGCGTTCTGCGACCGCTATCCCCACATGCTCTCGGGCGGGC
>DASPJU010000806.1:0-4333 GCA_035628475.1 Salinarimonas sp.
TGTTTTGACCACGTTGGGGGGAGAGGGATGGGCGTGAGGGGCGGGATGCCTCCAGCAGCGTCGGAGATCTCTGGAGCGCCCTTCGAGGTTCGCCTGCGGTGGGCACCTCGGGACGAGGGAGGAGGGTGGGATGAAGCGCAACCTCGCCCCCTCTCCACGCCCCCCATGCTGAGGTGCGAGCGGAGCGAGGCTCGAAGCACGCAGCACGCCTCCACGGCCGCCCGGAGATCGTGGGACGCACCCTGCGGGCGCTCGTCCGCACGAGGCTCGCGGGTGGGATCGGCGAGGGTGGAGCACGTCGCCCGGCCGTGTCACCCCGCACCTCCGGCACCTCCTCCGCCCCGGAGAGGGAGGAGCCCGCTCACCCCCGCCCCACGAAGGGCATCTTGGTGGCCATCACGGTCATGAACAGGATGTTGGCCTCCAGCGGCAGGCTGGCCATGTGCAGCACCGCCTCGCCCACGTGGCGCGCGTCCATCCGCGGCTCCGCCTTCATGGAGCCGTCGGCCTGGGGCACGCCGTCCGCCATGCGCGTGGTCATGTCGGTGGCGGCGTTGCCGATGTCGATCTGGCCGCAGGCGATGTCGTGGGGGCGCCCGTCGAGCGCGGTGGCCCGGGTGAGCCCCGAGATGGCGTGCTTCGTGGCCGTGTAGGGAGCGGAGTTCGGCCGGGGCGCGTGGGCCGAGATGGAGCCGTTGTTGATGATCCGCCCGCCCCGGGGCTCCTGGCGCTTCATGAGGCGGAAGGCGGCCTGGGTGCACAGGAAGGGCCCCGTGAGGTTCACGTCCACCACCGCGCGCCATTGCTCGACCGAGAGATCCTCCAGCGGAATCGCCGGCGCGCCGATGCCCGCATTGTTGAACAGCACGTCGAGGCGCCCGAACCGCTCCTCGACGACCCGGAACAGGGCCTCCACCGAGGCCGGGTCGGCCACGTCCGCCGTGACGGGCAGGACCCGCTCGCCCGCCTCCGACAGGCGCGCGGTCTCCTCCAGGGGCTCGCGCCGGCGCCCGGCGAGCGCCACGCTCCAGCCGGCGCCCAGCAGCGCCAGGGCCGCCGCGCGCCCCACCCCCGTGCCCGCGCCCGTCACCAGCGCCACCTTCGTCATGGATGTCCTCCCCTGCGTTCCGGGCAGGGTGCATGGCCCTGCGCGGAGAGGCAAGGCCGCATCCCGCTGCCCGCAAGGGAGGGGGAGCGCGGAACCGGCGACGCGGGTCCGGCGGACGAGTCCCGCCGCCGCGCCCGAAGGGCTCAAGCCCCCTTGAGCATCGCCTCGATCTCGGCGCGCAGCTGCGGGCCGAGGTCACCGCGCTCCAGGCCGTAGGCGACGTTCGCCATGAGGAAGCCGATCTTCGAGCCGGTGTCGTAGGTGCGGCCCTGGTAGCGCATGCCAAAGAAGGATTGCGACCGGGCCAGGGTCTTCATGCCGTCGGTGAGCTGGATCTCGCCACCCGCGCCGCGCTCCTGGGTCTCCAGGATGCGGAAGATCTCCGGCTGGAGGATGTAGCGGCCCGAGATGATCAGGTTGGAGGGCGCGGTGCCCGCCTTGGGCTTCTCCACCATGCCGGTGATCTCGAACGTGGTCCCGAAATCCTCCCCCACCGCCACGATGCCGTATTGGTGCGTCTGGTCCTCGGGCACCTCCTCGACGGCGATGAGGTTGCCGCCATGGCGCTCGTAGGCCTGCATCATCTGCGCCATGCAGCCGCGCGAGATCATGTCCGGGAGCAGGACCGCGAAGGGCTCGTCGCCCACGATCTCCCGGGCGCACCAGACCGCGTGGCCGAGGCCCAAGGGCTCCTGCTGGCGGGTGAAGCTCGTCTGGCCGGCAGCGGGGAGCTCGCTTTTCAGCTGCTCCAGCTCCTTGAGCTTGCCGCGCTTCTCCAGCGTGTCGTTGAGCTCGTAGGCGATGTCGAAATGGTCCTCGATCACCGCCTTGTTGCGGCCGGTGACGAAGATGAAGTGCTCGATACCGGCCTCCCGGGCCTCGTCCACCACGTATTGCAGCACGGGCCGGTCCACGACCGTGAGCATCTCCTTGGGCATCGCCTTGGTGGCGGGCAGGAAACGGGTGCCGAGGCCGGCGACGGGGAGGACGGCTTTGCGGATGCGCTTCATCGGGAGGATCCAGGGAGGAGCTGCGGAAGGGGTGCCGGGGCGGGGCCGACACAAACGCCGGCCCCGGGCCGGCGGTTGCGTCTCGTGTTGTCAAGCTTGGCACCTTAATCGAACCTGAAGCGTTTGGGGCTATCGTCGAGGCAAGCGAGCGAGGAGATCCCGATGGCGGTGTTGGTGACGGGCGGTGCCGGCTACATCGGCAGCCACATGGTGCTGGAGCTGATGGATGCCGGCGAGGACGTGGTGGTGCTCGACGACCTGTCGACGGGCTTCCGCCGCGCGGTGCCCGAGGGCGTGCCCTTCGTCCAGGGGGACATGGGCGACGGCGCGCTGATCGCCCGCACGATCCGCGAGCACGGCATCGACGCCATCGCCCATTTCGCGGCCCGGATCGTGGTGCCGGACTCCGTCTCCGACCCGCTGGGCTACTACCTCAACAACACGGTCAAGAGCCGCGCCCTGCTCGCGGCCGCGGTGGCGGGCGGCGTGCGCCACGTGATCTTCTCGTCCACGGCGGCGGTCTATGGCGAGCCGGCGGCCAACCCGGTGCAGGAGGACATCGAGCTCGCGCCCATCAACCCCTATGGCCGCTCCAAGCTGATGACGGAGTGGATGCTCCAGGACACGGCGCGGGCGCACGGGCTCACCTACGTGGCGTTACGCTACTTCAACGTGGCGGGCGCCGATCCCAAGGGCCGCTCGGGCCAGTCGACCCCGCGCGCCACCCACCTCATCAAGGTGGCCTCGCAGGCGGCGCTGGGCGAGCGCCCGCATCTGGAGGTGTTCGGCACCGATTACCCGACCCCCGACGGCTCCTGCATCCGCGACTACATCCAGGTCTCGGACCTCGCCCGCGCCCACGTGCTGGCGCTGGAGCACCTGCGCCGGGGCGGCGACAGCCTTACCCTCAATTGCGGCTACGGCCAGGGCTATTCGGTGCTCGAGGTGATCGACGTGGTCAAGCGCGTCTCGGGGGTCGACTTCCCCGTGCGCGTCTCGCCGCGCCGCGCCGGCGACCCGGCCGCCCTGGTGGCCGCCGCCGACCGGGTGCGCGAGGTGCTCGGCTGGCAGCCGCGCTACCAGAACCTCGAGATCATCGTCGAGCAGGCCCTGGCCTGGGAGCGGCGCCTGCGCGAGGAACAGGCGGCGTGACGCGCGCTTCCCCTCCCCCTTGTGGGGAGGGCAGCCGGTTACGCCCGCCCCGCCCGCACCGACAGGGGAAAGCGCATGGTCCGGCGCGTCGCCGGGTCGCCCCAGACGGCGGCGAGCGCCGCCCGCGCCGCCGGCAGGGGGCTTTCCCCGAGAGCTTTCTCGGCGGCGCGCAGGGCCGACCAGGTGTCGATATAGCCCACGAGATCCTCGAGATCCCACGCGACCTCGATCGCGAGCGGGGGCGGCGCGATCTCGGCGAAGGGGAAGGGCAGGGAGCGGTAGCGGTCCTCCACGTGCCGCCGCTCGGGGGGCCAATAGGGCCCGGCCACCGCGCCGTAGATGTGCCCGAAGACGGGATCGATCGCGTCGTCGATCTCCAGGATCCCATAGGTGATCAGGGCCACGACGCCCCCGGGGCGCAGCACCCGGCGCGCCTCGGCGTAGAAGGGGTCGAGATCGAACCAGTGCGCGGCCTGCGCCACCGTGACGAGGTCGGCGCTCGCCCCGGGCAGGCCGCTCGCCTGGGCGGGCGCGACCCGAAAGCTGACGCCCTCCGCCGGGGCGGCGGCGGCGATCTGCCCCGCGCTCGCGTCCGTGGCCACGACCCTCCGGAAGCGCCGGGCCAGCAGCGTCGAGAGCTGGCCCGTGCCGCAGCCGGCGTCGAGGACGAGGTCCCGGCCCGGGGACACGTCCGCGAGCCAGTCGACCAGCGCCGCCGGATAGGTGGGGCGCCGCGCCGCGTAGGCGTCGGAGCGCCCCGAGAAATGGTCCTTGAAGACGGGCTCGCTCATGGCTCCCTCCCGGGTCGAAGGCCTTTTTGCGCGATCCCTATCCCCGGTACGGGGGGCCGTCCATCCCGCCGAGGGCCCAGGGGTCGACGCGGCCGATGCAGGGCGACAGCGCCACGCCCACGCCGATGCACCAGGATCGCTGACCGTTCGGTCGCGGCGCCGCTGCTCCGCATCGGCGCACCCGCCCTGCGCTCCTGCGGGGCATCTCCCCCGCAAGGGGGGAGAGGAACGCTTGCGCGCAGGAGATCGTGGCGGCCCGCCGTCGCGAGCCG
>DASPJU010000807.1:0-7913 GCA_035628475.1 Salinarimonas sp.
ACCGCGCTCGACGACATCATGTCCGCCTTTTACGATGGCAAATACGACGTACTGCTGTCGACCACGATCATCGAATCCGGGCTCGATATCCCGACCGCCAATACAATGATCGTGCACCGCGCCGACATGTTCGGCCTGTCCCAGCTCTATCAGCTCCGCGGCCGCGTCGGCCGCTCCAAGACCCGCGCCTATGCGCTCTTCACGGTGCCGGCGAACCGGACCCTTACGGTGCAGGCGGAGCGGCGGCTCAAAGTTCTGCAAACCCTCGACACGCTCGGCGCCGGCTTCCAGCTCGCATCCCATGACCTCGACATCCGCGGCGCCGGAAATCTGCTGGGCGAGGAGCAGTCGGGCCACATCAAGGAGGTGGGCTACGAACTCTACCAGCAGATGCTGGAGGAAGCGGTGTCGGCGCTCAAGGACGGCGTCGAGGAGCCGGCGGAGGACCAGTGGTCGCCCACCATCGCGGTGGGTGCGCCGGTCATGATCCCGGAGGCCTACGTGCCCGATCTCCAGCTGCGGCTCGGCCTCTACCGCCGGCTCGCCACCCTCGATACGGACGAGGAGATCCAGGCCTTCGGGGCCGAGCTCGTCGACCGCTTCGGGGAGAAGCCGCGGGAGGTCGACCAGCTGCTGCGCATCATGGCCATCAAGGCCCTCTGCCGCCGATCCAACGTCGCGAAGGTCGAGGGCGGGCCGAAGGGCATCATCGTGAGCTTCCGGGACAATTCCTTCGCCAACCCGGCCGGCCTCGTCGCCTACGTGGCCGAGCAGGGCACATCCGCGAAGGTGCGCCCGGACATGCGGGTGGTCTTCGTGCGCGACGTCGACGACCTCGACGAGCGGCTGAAGGCGGCGACCACGATCCTGCGCAACCTCGTGCGCATCGCGGAGCGGAAGAAGGCTGCGTGAGGGGGGTACGAGGCTGCGACGCTTGCTACGGGGCTCCAATCTCGTCCCGAGGTGCCCCGCGTGAGCGGGGCCTCGAAGGGCGCTCCATGGATCTCCGTCGCTCGCGGCAGAGGTCCTGCGTGCTTCGAGGCTCAGCTGACGCTGAGCACCTCAGCATGAGGGCGGTTGAAATGGCCCGGTGCGCGTATCCCCCTACCCCCAACGGAAAGCGGAGGGCGGGCCGGCTCACTCGGCCTTGGAGGCGGCCACGTGCGCCTGGAGCGCGGCGGCGTAGCCTCCGCCCGCGGCGGTGGCGGCGGGGTCGACCACGATGACGGGGATGTCGGACGCCTTGGCGCGCAGCCGGCGGGCGAGGTCCTGGAACAGGCGGCGGTTCGGATGGCTCAGATCTCGCGGCAGCTGCAGGAGGATGGCGGTCGGGGAGGACATGAGCGCCAGGACTTCCTCGGACGCCTCCAGCGTGGTGGTGACGCTCGCGAAGCCGAGGCCCGCCAGCTCGGCCGACAGGGCATGATCGGCGCTGCGTTCGCCGTCGTCGACCACGAGGACCTTGTAGAACCCGCTCATGCCGAACCCTGCGTCAACCCGCAACCAGAGACAAACCCACGGGGTCTCAACGCGAACCCGGCAAAACGGTTCCGGCCAACTGCCTAGCTGGTTCTTCTTACCATCGCGTAGGTAAACGAGCGCGGGCGGAGCGGATCGCGGCGGGCTGTTGCGCCTAGGACACGCCGATGACGATGCCCGCGAAAACCTCGGCCCGACGGCCGGTGGCCCGCCACTCCCTTCCGGCCGCCGAGCCGGGGCCGGACCTGTCGAACGAGCGCACGTCGCCGGCGGCGCCCGCGACCTCGATCTCGCCGCCCGGGCCGGTGCGCACCCGCAGCAGCCCATGCGCCGGAGCGGTCCCCCCGGCCTCGTCCTGCAGGGAGAGCGCGAAGCGGTCGCCCCGGCGGGCCTGCGCCACGAGGGCGTCCTCGTCGAGGGCCAGCACGTCCACCACGGGGCGGGCCAGGGCGGTCTTGGCGCGGAAGCGCACGGGCGCGGGATGGACGAGCAGCACCGACCGCACGCAAGGGGGCAGGCCGGCCGCGGCGAGGTGCGTCTCCATCCAGCCCGGGGCCACGACATGGGTCGGGCCGCAGGCCGGATCCGTGAGCGTCTCGATCAGGCGCGCCCCGTCGAACAGGCCGTGGCTCTCCAGCGCCGCGCCGCTCACGAGCGCCGCGAGGGGGCCCGTCGCGAGGCCCGCGAGGTCGTCGGGAGCGACGAGCGTCACGAGGCGGTCCCCCGGCTCGATGCGCGTCGCCACGAGCAGCGCCAGCGTCGCGGCCAGCGCCGAGCGCAGGGGCCGGAAGACCGGCCGGCCCGGGCCGTCGCGGCGCGAGAAGGTGACGATCCCGCCCTCCCGCGGCGCCTCGGCCGGCGCGGCCTCGGGCCCGTCCTCCCCGACGATGAACCGGTCGATATCGATGACCCCGTCGGGGACGTGCGGGCCGAAGGCGCAGACGAAGCGCAGGCCGAAATAGCGCGCGGCGAGCCGGCACAGGGTCTCGGCCGGGCGGCAGTCGCCGACGGCGCCCTGCGTGACCACGGCCTGCACATGAGCGGCCTCGAGCGCCGTGCCGAGCTCCTCCTCGCTCCAGGACAGGGGGAGCAGGCACGGCGTGAGTCCCGCCTCCTCCACCGCGAGCAGCGCGAGCGACGCTTCCGACCCGCCCGGAAGGCACAGGCCGACGACCGCGCCCGAAGGAAGGCCGAGGCCCGCGAGGAAGCGCACGAGCCGGCGGCGAATCGCCCCGGCGGTGGCGTGGGTCCAGGCGATGCGCGGCCGCCCGCTCCAGTCCTGACGGCCCGGCTGGTCGATGAGCGCGAGACGCTCCGGGTGCCGCTCCGCCGCGGCGGCCGCGAGGGAGGACGGACGCATCGCGTGCCAGGTGGGGCTCGGCGCGTCGTCGGGCGGGGGCTGGACCGCGGCCATCGCGTTCATGGGTGGCGAGCTCGTCGGGCGTTGGAGGGCATGGGCAACATCATGGCGGCTCACGGGGATTCGCGCCACCACAGGTCCAAGGGCAGCCCGAGCAGGGGGCGCGTCGCGGGCTTGCGCAGCCCCGCCTCGAAGGCGAGCCACTGGTCCGGCAGGTGGAAGAGGGGCACCACGTAGAAGCCCGAGAGGAGCAGCCGGTCCAGCGCCCGCACCGCGTCCACGAAGCCCTCCCGGGTTTCGGCCGCGAGCATGGCGTCGATGATCCGGTCGACCCCCGGCTCGGTCACGCCCGCATAGTTGAGCGAGCCCTGACGGGCCGCGGCGGCGGGGCTCCAGCGGTTGCGCTGCTCGTTGCCGGGCGAGAGCGATGAGCCCCAGGTCCATTGGACCATGTCGAAATCGAAGGTGCCGAGCCGGCGCCAGTACTGCACGTCATCGACCACGCGCACCCGCGCCGCGACCCCGATCCGGGACAGCGAGGCCGCGAAGTTGAGGGCGAGCCGCTCCTGGGCGCGGGAGGTGACCAGCATCTCGAAGGCGAAGGGCTCGCCGCCACGGCGCAGGACGCCGTCGCGCAGAATCCAGCCCGCCTCGGCCAGCAGGCGCAGGGCCTCGCGGGCGGTGGCGCGCTCGCCGCCCGCGTCCTCGGGCGACCAGCGCCCCTCCAGGATGTCGGGGCGCACGGGCGCGCCCGCCAGGAGCGCGCGCTCTCCGGGCGATGCGGCGCGGCCGCTGCTCGCGAGGTCCGATCCCTCGAAGTAGCTCGAGGTCCGGCGCATTGCCCCGAAATAGAGGTTGCGGTTCACCCAGTCGAAATCGAACAGGAGGCTCAAGGCCTCGCGCACCCGCGGGTCGGCGAAGAGGGGGCGCCGGGTGTTGAGAACGAAGGCCGTCATGCCCTTCGGGGTGCGGATGGGAAGCGACTCGCGCACGATCCGGCCGTCGCGCACCAGCCCGAAATCGTACCCGGTCGCCCAGCGCGCCGGATCGGTCTCCAGGCGCAGGTCGTAGAGGCCGGCCTTGAACGCCTCGAACAGGGTGTTGGCGTCACGGTAGAAGTCGTAGCGGATCTCGTCGAAATTGAACTGGCCCACCGCCACCGGCAGGTCGGCGCCCCAGTAATCCGGCCGGCGGGTCAGGACGACGCGCTCGCCCGGGCGCACCTCCGTGACCGCGTAGGGGCCCGAGCCGATCATGGGCCGCAGCGTGTTCTCGGCGAAGGCCTCCGGGTCGGTGGCATGGGCCGGGAAGATCGGCATGAGCGCGATGAGCAGCGGCAGCTCGCGGTCGCCGGCGCCCGAGAGGTCGAAGCCGATGGCGTGGTCGTCGCGCACCTCCACGGCCGTCACCTGCCCGAAGCTCGCCCGGTGGAACGGCTTGCCGTGCCGGCGCAGGAGATCGAACGAGAAGGCGACGTCGCGCGCCGTGACGGGCCGCCCGTCCGAGAAGCGGGCGCGCGGATCGAGGCGGAAGGCGACGCGGCTGCGGTCGGGGGGCATCTCGACCTCCCGTGCCACGAGACCGTAGACCGTGAAGGGCTCGTCGAGGGAGCGCACCATCATGCCCTGGAGCACGAAGCGCGACACCGCGTCCGGCGCGACGCCCTTCACCACGAACGGGTTGAGCCCGTCGAAGGTGCCCGGCAGGCCCAGCACCACGCGCCCACCCTTGGGCGCCCCCGGATGCGCGTAGGGGAAATGCGGGAAGCCGGGCGGCAGCGCCGGCTCGCCATGCA
Source organism: Salinarimonas sp. (assembly GCA_035628475.1). GTDB lineage: Bacteria > Pseudomonadota > Alphaproteobacteria > Rhizobiales > Beijerinckiaceae > Salinarimonas_A. The sequence continues at coordinate 4,635 of DASPJU010000807.1, forward strand.
TCGCGATGCCATGTCGCGCCGGTGCCTCCGCCCTCGCCGGGGCGACGGCGGCAAGCGCGAGGAGGAGCGCGGCGCGAAGGAGGGGCGCGAGGCGGCGCATGCGGGCGGGAACCGATTCGGAACCGGCACCCTATCATCTCCCCGGCCGGACGCTTGTGACTGGAAAGACGCGCCCGGCCGGGCTAAAGAGCCCCCGCACCCGTCATGCGTTCGCCGCATTCGGGCCAGAGTAGCGTTCGCGACGCGCACCCACGGGCACGCTCCACCAGCAGCGCGACCATTCACCGATCGCACGATCGCACGACAGACCAAGAAGGACGTTCGACATGTCAGCCACGACACGTCTCGCGCGCTTGCGGGGCTCCAAGACCATCCTGGCCGCGACGGCGCTCGCGGCGGGCCTGATCGCGCCGCTCGCGGTCTCGGCGCAGCAGCAGCCCGCCCAGCGCCCGGCCCAGCGGCCGGCGCAAACCCCGGCCCAGCCCGCGCAGCCGGCCCAGCCCGCTCAGCCGCCCGCCGCGGCTCCTGGCGCCGCCGCCAACGCGCAGACCGGCCCCACCCTGGTGCAGCTCAAGTCCGAGCCGTCCCAGACCGAGTGGACCAAGGTGTGCGGCAAGGACCAGGCCCAGAACGCCGAGATCTGCTACACCACGCGCGACTTCGTGTCCGATCAGGGCCAGCCCGTGATGGCGGTCGCGATCTACGACGTGAAGACGCAGCAGGCGCAGCGCATCGTGCGCTTCCTGATGCCGCTCGGCCTGCTCGTGCAGCCCGGCATCCGCTTCGCCCCCGACACCACCCAGGCGACCGCCGGCCGCTACGCGATCTGCTTCCCGAACGGCTGCTTCGCCGAGGCGCCGATCACGGCGGACGTCCTCAACGCGATCAAGAAGGGCACGACGCTCAACGTCAGCGCCCAGAACCAGGTCGGCCGCGAGGTCACCTTCGCGGTGCCGCTGGCGGGCTTCGCCAAGGCCTTCGACGGGCCGGCGATCGACCCGAAGGCGCTCGAGGAGCAGCAGCGCAAGCTCCAGGAGGAGCTCGAGAAGCGCTCCGAGGAGCTGCGCAAGCGCCTGGAGAGCAGCGCGGGCGGCGGCGCCGCTCCGGCCGCGGCGCCCGGCGCGCCTGCCGCGCCGCGCTAAGCCGCGGTTCACATGCCAGCAGGAGACGCCGGGCCACGCGCCCGGCGTTTTCGTTCAGGGGCCGCCGCGGTGAGGTGGGCGAGGCGCTGGGAGGCGTCGCACCCTCCTCATGCCGGGGCGCCCCGCGCAGCATCGCACCGAAGCACGCAGGACGTTTCCACCGCCGTCCCGAGATCCCTGGGGCGCCCGTCGAGGCCCGGCTGCGCCCGGCACGTCAGGACGAGGTTGGCGAGGATCGGGCCCCAGGAGACCAGAGCCACCATGAGCCCAGTCGTGCCGACGTCCGCCGGCGCCACGATGCCGGCCGGCGCCGCTGGGACGGGGCGCCGCAGCGACCGCAAGGGGGCGCCGAGCGTTCTGGCCTTCACGGTCCGGGCGTCCTCGTGCCAGATAGGGCCGCGGTCGGGGCGCGTCGCGACCTCGGCCAGGATGCTCGACATCGAAGGGACAGCCCGTGCGCCCCGACATTCGCGAAATGGCTGACGTGGCGGTGGTGGGGGCGGGGGCGGCCGGCCTCGCGGCCGCTCTCGCCCTCCACCATGCGGGATTCGCGACCATTCTGATCGGCCGCTCCGAGCCGCGCCCGGACGGCCGCACGGTCGCGCTGCTCGACGGCTCGGTGCGGATGCTGCGCCGGCTCGGAGCCTGGGAGAGCCTGGCGGCGGACGCGGCGCCGCTCGAGACGATGCGGCTCGTCGACGACACGGGCAGCCTGTTCCGCACCCCGCCGGTCGCCTTCCAGGCCGCCGAGATCGGCCTGGAGGCCTTCGGCTGGAACATCGAGAGCGACCGGCTCGTGCGCGGTCTCGCGCAGGCCGTGGCGGCGGCCGGCATCGCGATCTCCGCCGACGCCGCGGCGGGCTACGGCGCCGACGATCGCGGCTCCGTCCTGACCCTCGACGGCGGCGAGGAGCTGCGCGCCTCCCTCGTGGTCGCGGCGGACGGGCGCCGATCGGGCCTGCGCGAGCAGGCCGGGATCAAGGCGCGCGAATGGTCCTATCCCCAGGCGGCCCTCACCACGATCCTGGCGCACGAGCGCGACCATCGCGACGCGTCCACCGAGTTCCACACCCGGCACGGGCCCTTCACCCTGGTGCCCTTGCCGGGCCGGCGCTCGAGCCTCGTCTGGGTGACGGCGCCCCAGGCGGCCGCGCGCCTCGCCGAGCTCGACGACGCGGGCCTCGCCCTCACGATCGAGCGGCAGGCGCAGTCCCTGCTGGGCGCCATGCGGATCGACGGCCCGCGCGGATTGGTGCCCATGAGCGGGCTCTCGGTCGATTCCTACGGGGCCGCGCGGGTGGCGCTGGTGGGCGAGGCGGCCCATGTTTTCCCGCCGATCGGGGCGCAGGGCCTGAATCTGGGACTGCGCGACGTCGCGGCCCTGGTGGACGCCGCCTGCGACGCCCGCGAGGCGGGCGAGGACGTCGGCGCGGAGGAGACGATGCGCCGCTACGGGCGCGGACGCACGCTCGACGTGCGCCTGCGGACCGCGGCGGTCGACACGCTCAACCGCACGCTCCTCGCCGACCTGCTCCCGGCCGACCTCCTGCGCGGCGCCGGCCTCCTCCTGCTCGACCGCGTCCGGCCCCTGCGCCGGCTGGTCATGCGCGAGGGCGTGCTGCCCCGCCTCTCGACCCCGCGCCTGATGCGGGCTTGAGGGCAGGCCGGGCCTCAATCCTCCGGAAGGCCGGGCAGGGGGCGGGGCGCGTCGAGATCCCGCCTCAGGTGCGGCGCGATGGGCACCGGCGCCGTGGGCAGCGTCATGCCGGCTGGGGTGAGGGCGCGGGCTCGGAAGAGGCCGCGGGCCGCGAAATGCGGGTCGCGGGCGGCGTCCTCCAGAGATGCCACCACGGTGCAGCAGCAATCGCGCGGCCCGAGGATCGCGGCCCAATGGCTCGCGTCCTGCGCAGCGATCCGGGCCGCGACGGCGGCGCGGGTGGCCTCCGGGTCGGGGCGGTCGTCGCGCAAGGAGGGATCGAGGTCGATCGCGTCGCAGAACGCGTCCCAGAACTTCTGCTCGAGCGCGCCCAGAGCGAGGAAGCGGCCGTCCCGGGTCGGGTGGAGACCGTAGCGCGGCGAGCCGCCGGCGAGCATGTTCTGGTACGGCCCCGGATGGCGTCCGGTGGCGGCGGCCTCC
>DASPJU010000808.1:0-2997 GCA_035628475.1 Salinarimonas sp.
CAAACGCAGGTTTGGAGGACACGGCCCCGCCGCCCCGCGGAATGATGGACCGTCGCTCAGCCACGGGCTTCTGTACGTCCTCGTGCTGAGGCGCGGCCCCTCGTCTTGACCCCGGGGAGCCTCGAAGCACGCACCACCTCCACTGGCAGCTGCGCTCCCTGGGACCCCTTCGAGGCCCAGCTCTGGCTGGTACCGCAGGGTGAGGATGGGACAGGCGGCTCCCTCGACCAACCCGGTCTCCCCTCCCCACCTGGTGAGGCCCATGCCCTCGACCGATACGATCTTCGCCCCGGCCTCGGGCTTCGGCCGCGCCGCCGTCGCGGTGATCCGGATCAGCGGTCCGGGCACTCGATTCGTGCTCGAAACGATCGCGGGTCCCCTGCCCCCGCCGCGGCGCCTGACCCTGCGCACGTTGCGCGACCCCTCTGGCGGCGGGGCGCTCGATCAAGCCCTCGTCGTCTTCATGCCCGGGCCCGGCTCCTTCACGGGCGAGGATGGGGCGGAGCTGCAGATCCATGGCGGCCCCGCCGTGCGGGCGGGCGTGCTGCGGGCGCTCGCCGCCCTCCCCGCCTGCCGCGCCGCCGAGCCCGGCGAGTTCACCCGGCGCGCCTTCCTGAACGGCCGCATGGATCTGGCGGCCGTCGAGGGCCTGGCGGACCTTATCGACGCCCAGACCGAGGCTCAGGCCCGCCAGGCGCTGCGCCAGCTCTCGGGCCGGCTCGGCGCCCAGGTCGAGAGGTGGCGCGACGCGCTGATCGGGGCGCTCGCCGATCTCGAGGCGGCGCTGGACTTCGCCGACGAGGGCGACGTGCCGGCCGGTCTCGAGGCACGCGCCGGCGCGGCGGCGGACGCTCTCGCCCGCGAGATCGCCGCCGCGCTCCGGGACGGACGCCGCGGCGAGCGCCTGCGCGAGGGCTTCACGGTCGTGCTCGCCGGGCCGCCCAACGCCGGCAAGTCGAGCCTGCTCAACGCGGTCGCCCGCCGCGACGTCGCGATCGTGTCGGCGGTCCCCGGCACCACTCGGGACGCGATCGAGGTGGCGTGCGACCTCGGCGGCTTGCCCGTGACCCTCGTCGACACCGCGGGCCTGCGCGAGAGCGATGACGCCATCGAGCGCGAGGGCATCGCCCGCACCCGCGCCCGGGTCGAGGCGGCGGACCTGGTGCTGTGGCTCGACCCCCTCGACGCACCGACGCCGCCACCAGAGGACAGGCGGCCCTATCTCCACCTGCGCACCAAGGCCGATCTTGGACCGATGGAGGGACCGGGGCTCGCCATCTCTTCCACCACGGGCACGGGTCTCGACATCCTCCTCGACGAGATGCAGCAGCGGGCAGCGGCGGCTCTGGGGGAAGGCGACGCTCTCGTGACCCGCGAGCGACATCGGACGGCCCTCATCCGCACCGCCTCCGCGCTGGAGCGGGTCGCGGACGCGCTGGCCCTCGGTCGGAGCGAGCTCGCGGCCGAGGATGTCCGCCTGGCGCTTCGAGCCCTGGGCGAGATCACCGGCCGCGTCGATGTCGAGGCCGTGCTCGACCGGATCTTCGCTGGGTTCTGCATCGGCAAGTAGGATCGTGTTTCACGTGAAACGCCGCCGAAACGTTTGACCTGGGTGCACGGCGGGCCTACACCGATCACCAGTTCGGCCGCACTCTGGCACGCGGCGCCGCAGAGATCGCCCGGGCGGCGCTACCCTCTCACAGCCCGTCGACGCTTCGACGCCGCCGGCCAGAGGCCGACCCCATCACCGCCGGTCATCACCCGACCGGCTCCAGCGCGAGGGAGCATGACGCGGTACGACGTCATCGTCGTCGGCGGCGGGCACGCCGGCACCGAAGCGGCCGCCGCGGCGGCGCGAACCGGCGCGCGCACGGCCCTCGTGACGCATCGGCGTTCCACGATCGGCGCCATGTCGTGCAACCCCGCCATCGGCGGGCTCGGCAAGGGGCACCTCGTGCGCGAGGTCGATGCGCTCGACGGGTTGATGGCGCGCGTCGCGGATCGCGCCGGGATCCAGTTCCGGCTTCTCAACCGCCGCAAGGGCCCGGCGGTGCGCGGTCCGAGAACGCAGGCCGACCGCAAGCTCTATGCCGTCGCCATGCAGGCTGAGATCGCCGCGATCGCGAACCTCGCCGTCGTCGAGGGCGAGGCGCACGATATCCGCATCCTGGACGGCCGCGTTACGGGGCTCGTCCTGGCGGACGGGCGCGAGATCGCGACGGGAGCCGTGGTGCTGACCACGGGCACCTTCCTGCGTGGCCTGATCCATATCGGCGAGGTCAAGATCCCCGCCGGTCGGGTCGGCGAGGATCCGGCGCTCGGCTTGTCCGGCACCCTGGAGCGTCACGGCTTCCCGCTCGGACGGCTGAAGACGGGCACGCCGCCGCGTCTCGACGGGCGTACGATCGACTGGGCGGGCGTCGAGGCGCAGGGGGCTGACGACATCCCGGTACCGTTCTCGACGCTCACAGACCGGATCCTCACGCCTCAGGTCGAGTGCGGCGTCACCCGCACCAACGCGGCGGTCCACGATCTCATCCGCGCCAACCTGCATCGCGCGCCGATGTATTCCGGCGAGATCGAGAGCCGCGGCCCGCGCTACTGCCCGTCTATCGAGGACAAGGTGGTGCGTTTCGGCGACCGAGACGGGCACCAGATCTTTCTCGAACCCGAGGGACTCGACGACCCGATCGTCTACCCGAACGGCATCTCGACCTCGCTGCCCGAGGATGTCCAGCGCGCGATCCTACCCCTGATCCCGGGGCTGCAGGGGGTGCGGATGGTGCGCCCCGGCTATGCCATCGAGTACGACTTTGTCGACCCGCGCAGCCTTGCGCCGACCCTGGAGACGAAGCGGATTCGGGGCCTGTTCCTCGCCGGCCAGATCAACGGCACGACGGGCTACGAGGAAGCCGCCGCGCAGGGCTTGTTCGCCGGGATCAACGCGGCGTTGCTGGTGAAGGGCGAGCCGGCGTGGGTGCCGAGCCGCGACCGGGC
>DASPJU010000809.1:0-5171 GCA_035628475.1 Salinarimonas sp.
CGGCCATGAGGGTCCAGGTGAGCAGGCGGTGGCGGCGCGCGAAGCGGAGCTTGGCGGCCTCGGCGGCCCGCGTCTCGTTGCGGGCGGAGCGGATCTCGATGCTGCCCTTGGGAACCGCGAACGGGACGCCGAGCACCGTCCGGTAGAAGTGGATCGTGCAGGCGAACATCACGCGGTCCTTTCGCGACACTTGCCCTTCGTGGAGACAACGCGCGGCGACCGGCCGGGTTACGCCGCCGCTCGTCACTCACCAAGGATCATGGACGGCGATGCAGGCCGGGAAGCCGTCGAGCGGCCTGCTTGCACATGACCCGCCGCACGGGGTCGGGGAACCGCGCCGTCAGCCGAAAGGATAATAGCGAGCTAATTAATTGTGCTCTAATAAACTGCGTATATCGACGTTCGGAGCCCACGCCGTGAATCGGATCAGCATCATCGCCCTCGCCACCGTCTGCGCCTCCACCCTCCTCGGCGTCGCTTTGGTCGGTCCCTCCGTGGTCTCGGCCGACGAGGCCAAGTCGCGCCGCGCGCCCGAGGCCTCGGTCGACGCGAAACAGCCTGTCCGGCCGGCCGCGGCGCCCGCGCACGAGGCTTCCGTCAGGGCCGAAGCCGGCGGCGAGCCTCGCCGCGCCGTGCGCATCGTCTATGTCGGCCCGATCACGGCCCGGTGACGACCATGACCGCTCTCGCAACCACTCCGCTCGACCTTGCTCCCGCGATCCGCGCGCCGCTCACCGCGGCCGTCGCATCGAACCAAGCCGAGGCGCGTCTGCCGTCCTGGACTCGGCCCTGCGTCGGGTTCGTGAGCAGCACGAGCCTGATGGTCGTCGCGGTGGTCGCGCTGGCGAGCCTCTGCTGAGGAACAAGCCTTCGGCCGCGGCGGGCGTCCCCGCGTCGGGACGGCTGCGGCGCGGTGACCGGGCGCTCCGGTCGGGTGGGCCGCCGATCCCCTTGGTCCGTCGGCGTGGCTCTCAGCGCTCGATCAGCCAATACAATCCGAGCCGCGCGCCGACGAAGATGGCGGTCATGGCCAGAAGCGATCCGACCGACAGGATCGAGAGGCCGGTCAGGCCCTGGCCGATCGTGCAGCCGAGCGCCGCGACGCCGCCGGTCCCCATGAGGAACGCGCCGAAAGCGTGCCGCTTCATCTCGCGCGAATCGTCTGGCCCTTCCCAGCGAAACTGCCCGTGGAGGCGCGCGGCCAGCCAGGCGCCGACCAAGACGCCCGCGACGGCGCCGACGGGGAAGTCGAGCCGCATCCCCGAGGCCAGCATAGCAAAGAGCAGCGTTTCGCCCACGGGCGCGACGAAGCTGAAGGACTCGACCCGTCGGGCCTCGAACGGGTCCTCGCCGGCCACGCCCGTCGCCCACCAGCCCGCGACGATCATGAGCCCGATCACGACGGCCGCCCAAGGCAGCCGTCCCGCCCGGCGCAAGCCCGTGCCCGCGACGCTGATCGCCGCCAGGACCGCGGCCAACGCGAGGGCGAGCGCCGCGCCGCCGGCCTCCGTCAATCCGAGCACGACCGGCAGGCGCTGAGAGGCCTGGGGCAGGGTCGCCGCGAGGGGGTCGAGGACATGGAGGCGCGCGATCCCCGTCAGGCCGCGCATCGCCATCATGGCCGAGGCGCCCAGGATGAGCACCGTCATCAGCGCCTTCAGGTCGCCGCCGCCCAGGCGCAGCAGCGATCCGAACCCGCAGGTGCCGACCAGCGCCATCCCGAACCCGAACATGAGGCCCCCGACCAGGGCTCCCGCCCACTCGACGCGCGGGCCGGCATGGATCGCCCGGCCCGGATCGAAGTCGAACCCCACGGCGAGTGCGTGCGTGCCGACGATCGCCACCGCGAGGGCCAAGCCCCAGGCCCGCAGCCGGCGCGTGTCGCGGGCATAGACCGCGTCCTCGATGGCCCCGAGAGTGCAGAACCGGCTGCTTCGCGCCGCGTAGCCGAGGACCAGGCCGGCGAGCGCGCCGAGGCCGGCCCTCACGAGATGAGGCGCGAGATCGTCGAGCATGGAACCCTGCCGGCCATGGATCTCAGGCCTTGTGCATCTTGCAGAAGGCGCGGTTGAGGGCTTCGATGATCTCGATCACCTCGGGGCGGGCGATCCCGTAATAGACGTTCTTGCCGTCGCGGCGGGTGTCGACGAGGTTGTCCGCCCGAAGCCGGGCCAGCTGCTGGGAGACGGCGGGCTGGCGCAGGTTGAGCAAGCCCTCGATCTCCGACACCGACTTCTCGCCGTCGATGAGCAGGCACAGGATCACGAGGCGAGTCTCGTGCGAGAGCGCCTTCAGCAGGTCGCTCGCCGCCTGCGCGTTGGCGAGCATCTCGTCGATGGACGGCGCGGGCGCCGCGTCGAGAGCGGCGAGGTGGGTGGGCATGGGCGGCTTCCTGCGTCAGCTCTTCGGCGGCAGGCGAGCCTCGAGCCGCTCGAGCAGGCCCCAGAAGAACGAGTCCCCCGGATAGCCCTCGATCCGCCCGACCTCGCGCCCGCCCTCGACGAGAACGAAGGTCGGCGTATAGCGCACCGGATACGCGAGCGCGACCTCGGGCTTGGGGTCCCGGTCGAGGTCGACCATCCGCACCGGCAGCCGCTTGCCGACCTCGCTGTTGGGGTAGGCCGGCCCGATCGCCTTGTCCCAGGCGTGGCACCAGGAGCAGCCGACGCGGCGGAACATCAGGAGCTCAGCGGCCTGTGCCGAGCCCGCGCCGAGCAGCAGGAGCGCGGCCAAGCCGGCGAGAAGGGAACGGATCGCGGTCAAGAGCCTGTCCTCGTCGGCACGAACGTATCGCAGAACGCGAATGCGTTCGAGTCCCCCCCTCGCCGGGCCGTTCCGGGGCGGCTCGGGCGCCCCGCAACGGCGCACGCTACTTGCCCGCGTTCACGGGCGATTGCGGGTCCATCAGGAGCGCCACGAGATGGCGGATCTGATCGATCGTCAGGACCTTGTTGCTGCCGAAGCGCGGCATGAGGGAGCACGGCGCGGTCGCGTGGGAATTATAGATCTTCTCGTAGACCGCGCGCACCTCCTCGGGGCCGTGGCCCCGGATCCGGCCGTATTCGAGCAGGCTCGGTCCCATCGTTCCGAAGCTGACCTCCTGACGGGTGAGCTGGTGGCAGGCATAGCAGTTGCCGCCGGTCTCGCGCCGGGCGGGATAGTCGGTGAAGCGGAGCCCGTAGCCCGACTGGGCCAGGGCCTCGCCCTTGCGCCAGTCGCCCATGAGGACGCCGTCCGGCGGGTAGATGACCGTTTTCGCCTCCCGCGCGCGGATCTCGTCGAAGATCGCCTGGGGCGGCGCGTTCTCGTGGGCCGAGCAGGCCGCCATGGTGGCGTCCGGATCGAGGCGGGGCTTCCAGTCCGCCGGGGCTGCGGCGAAGGCGGCCTTGATCGCGGCGTCGACCTTGGCGGGATCGACGCCCGGCTCCGCGCGGGCCGGGAGCGGGAAGAGGAGGGCGCAGGCGAGGAGCAGGGGAGCGATACGCATGGCGGGCCTCCTCAGCGCTTGATCGACGGCGCGGCGATCTCGCCGCCGCGGGCCTTGTCGACGAGATAGGCGGTGAGCGCGACGCTCACGTCCGAGCCCAGCTCGAGCTCCGGCATCCGCATCTGCCAGTAGCAGTCGTAGAGCCGATGCTGCATCGTCATGACGTGGGTCGAGGAGACCCGGTAGGCGGGCCATTCGCCCACCACCTTGCGCGCCTCCTCCGGCTTGGCGAGCTGGGGCAGGGCCTGGAGGCGGATGCGCTTGCCCTCGTCCGCGTGGCAGGTGGCGCAGGAGAAGTCGAAGGGCCCGGAGCGGCGCACGAAGAGCGCCTCGCCGAGCGCGACCATCTCGCGCTCCCTGGCGTGGTCGAGCTTGGCCGCGAAGGGCGTGCCACCCGACTTCGAGGCGATCCAGGTCGCGATGGCGCCGAGATCCTTGACCGGCTGCCCGCCGCCGGGGTGCGGGCGCTTGACGAGGTCGGCGCGCGGGACGCCCTGGAGGGTCTCCATGCACCAGATCAGGCGGGTCTCGAGGTCCTGGACGCGATCCGCGTCCTTGAAGTAGCGCGGCAGCTCGGCGAAGGCTCCCTCGACGATCCCAGGCCCCTTGCCCAGGTCGCAGCCCTCGAGCGACGCGTTCTTCGGCCCCCGCGCGGTGGTCCACAGGGCCTCGCCCCGGTCCGCGTCCAGGAAGGCGGGATTGCTCCAGGGATCCTCCTTCATCATCTGGCGGTAGCGCTCGAGACCCCGCTCGGTGTCCGCGTCCTGGGCCCTGGCGAATCCTATGGCGGCGGCGAGCGCGACCGCAGCGGCCGTGACCCGCTTCAGCTTGGGCGTCATGGTTTCCATCCCTTGGCTGGCCACGTTGGGCCGCTTCGTCGTTGGCTCCGCCCCGAGGCACGGAACGGGGGAAGAATACATGCGGATTTCGCTATGTGAATAGGCTTGCGCGGCGAGCGTCGCTGGATTACAAACTTGCAAGATTACGAATATGTCCGCGGGATCACCGCGGCGCTGGAGGGAACGGCGAGGGCTCGACGGGCGGTTTGACCGCGTCGGCTCCGTTCCGAATACTGTCGTCGACGGCGCGGCTTCGCGCCGGGCGCGGGCACCTGCCCGTGCGGCATGGCCTATCTTGGATGGAGACGTAGATGAGCTCTCGATTGACCCGCCGGCAGGCGATGGCGCTCGGCGCGGGCGCCGCCGCGGCCGCCTCTTTCGGCCTGTCCGCGACTCCCGCGCTCGCCAAGAACGACGCCGAGGAGCTGATCGCGAAGTTCACCGGCGGCAAGGCCCCCGTCGTCGGACGGATCAAGCTCGACCTGCCCGAGATCGCGGAGAACGGCAACACGGTGCCGATGACCGTGACGGTCGAGAGCCCCATGACGGCGGAGTCCTATGTCAGCGACGTGCTGATCCTGGCCGACGGCAACCCGCGCGCGGGCGTCGTGACCTTCCACTTCACCCCGCTCTCGGGCGTGGCCGAGGCCAATACCCGGGTCCGGCTCGCCGAGACGCAGAACATCATCGCCATCGCCAAGACGAACGACGGCTCGTTCTTCCGCGCGGAGAAGGAGGTCAAGGTCACGATCGGCGGCTGCGGCGGCTGATCGCGCGCCCGTCCCGACTCATCCACGCCATCCGGAGCCCCGCCATGTCCCAACCCCGCCCCCGCATCCGCCTCG
>DASPJU010000810.1:0-2049 GCA_035628475.1 Salinarimonas sp.
GGGGGATCCTGTGATTCAAGGATGCCCAGGGTTAGCGGGGTACGGGGAGGCGCGCAATCTCCCCTCTCCCGGATGGGAGAGGGGCCGGGGGTGAGGGTGGACGGCCGGGAGGATCGCACTCCAAACACCTTCATTGTCATCCCCGGGCTTGACCCGGGGACCCAAACGGAGGGGTGTACTGGGTGGCGGGGTCAAGCCCGGCCACGACAGCGGAGGAGTGGTGCAAGCTGGCTTGAGCTGGCCACCCTCACCCCCTGGCGCTTCGCGCATCCCTCTCCCGTCCGGGAGAGTGGAGGACCGTCAGGCCCCCTCCCCCACGTCCTCGTCGCCCTCGATGTGCTCCACCGACACGACCCGCTCGCCCTCGGCCGTGTCGAACACGATGACGCCTTGGGAGCCGCGCGAGACGATGCGGATGTCGTGCACCGGCACGCGGATCGTCTGGCCGGCGTCGGTGATGAGCATGATCTGATCGTCGTGGCCGACGGGGAAGGAGCCCACCAGCCGCCCGTTGCGCTCGTTGACCGCCATGGCGACGATGCCCTTGCCCCCGCGCCCGGTGGTGCGGAACTCGAACGAGGAAGAGCGCTTGCCGTAGCCGTTCTCCGAGAGCGTCAGGACGAACTGCTCGGATTGCGTCATGGCGAGCTGGCGGTCGGGGGCGAGATAGCCCGGCTGCACCGCCTCGTCCGCCTCGACCAGCGCCTCCTCGGCCGCTCCGTTGCCGTTCGCCTCCTCGCCGCTCTCGGCGCGGCGCGCCGCGGCCGCCGCCCTGAGATAGGCCGCCCGCTCCTCGCCCGAGGCGTCGAAGTGGCGAAGGATCGCGAGCGCGATCACCCGGTCGTCCTTCGCTAGCGAGATGCCGCGCACCCCCGTGGAATCGCGCCCCTTGAAGACGCGCACCTCCGGCACCGCGAAGCGGATGCACTGGCCCTGGGCCGTGGTGAGGAGCACGTCGTCGCCCTCGGAGCAGATCTGCACGTCGACGATCTCGTCGCCCTCGTCGAGCTTCATCGCGATCTTGCCGGCGCGATTGACCTGCACGAAGTCGGAGAGCTTGTTGCGGCGCACGTTGCCCGACTTGGTGGCGAACATGACGTCCAGCGTCTCCCAAGAGGCCTCGTCCTCCGGCAAGGGCATGATCGTGGTGATGCGCTCGCCCGATTGCAGCGGCAGCATGTTGATGAGCGCCTTGCCCTTGGCGTTGGGAGCGGTCAGCGGCAGGCGCCAGACCTTCTCCTTGTAGGCCTGGCCACGGGACGAGAAGAACAGCACCGGCGTGTGGGTGTTGGCCACGAACAGCCGGGTGACGAAATCCTCCTCGCGGGTCGCCATGCCGGAGCGGCCCTTGCCGCCGCGCCGTTGCGAGCGGTAGGTCGAGAGCGGGACGCGCTTGATGTAGCCGGCGTGCGAGACCGTCACCACCATGTCCTCGCGGGCGATCAGGTCCTCGTCGTCCACATCGGAGTCATAGTCCTGGATCGCGGTTTTGCGAGGCGTGGCAAAGGCCTCGCGGATGTCGCTCATCTCCTGCTTGATGATGCCCATGATGCGCTCGCGCGAGCGCAGGATGTCCAGGTAATCGCCGATCTCGGCCGCGAGCTTCTGTAGCTCGTCGCCGATCTCGTCGCGGCCCAGCGCCGTGAGGCGCTGCAGGCGAAGATCCAGGATGGCGCGGGCCTGCACCTCGGAGAGCCGATAGGTGCCGTCCTCCGCCACCCGGTGGCGCGGGTCGTCCACGAGCGCGATGAGCGGGCCGATGTCGCCCGCCGGCCAATCGCGGCCCATGAGCCCCTCGCGGGCGGTGTTCGGGTCGGGCGCGGCGCGGATGAGGCGGATGACCTCGTCGATGTTGGCCACCGCGATGGCGAGGCCGCATAGGACGTGGGCGCGCTCGCGGGCCTTGTTGAGCAGGAACTTGGTGCGGCGGCTGACCACCTCCTCGCGGAAGTCCACGAAGGCGGCGATCATGTCGCGCAGGTTCATCACCTCCGGCTTGCCGCCGTTGAGGGCCACCATGTTGGCGCCGAACGAGGTCTGGAGCGCGGT
>DASPJU010000811.1:0-2114 GCA_035628475.1 Salinarimonas sp.
CGAGAACTCGTGCTGGACGACGGCGGCCTTCGGAAAGACCAGCGTGAGGGCCTCCTCCTTCGTGAGGTAGGTCTCGCCGGCCGCCAGCAGGGCCAACAGCAGGATCATGGGGTTTTCTCCAGACGACGCCCGATCTCCGCTAGGAGGGCCTCCGCCGCAGGGGTGCCGTCGACCCGCTCCCATCGGCGCGACCGCACGCCGCCCGCCGCCCGGCGCTCGAGGTCGGTGGTCACGACGACCGCCGACCCGTCCAGACGGATCTCGTGGCGGCGGCGGTAGACGTAGGCATGGCCGAGCAGGGTGGGCTGCGAGCCGCCCGGTTCCTCGACGCTCCAGCCCGTGAGGATGCGGCCGTCCTCCTCCCGGACGCCGTCGTGGGCGGCGACGGCCGCAAGCGCGGCGGCCCGGACCTCCCCGGGCGGAGCGTGGAAGCTCCGCGCCGGGGAGGAAACCGAAACGCAGCCGAGACTAGAAGTAAGTAGCAATGGAAGCCACGAACGCATCGTTGTCGATCTCCGGCGTGAGGCCGTCCTCCTCGCGCCACTGGTACTCGAACTTGAGGACGGTGTCCTCGATCGGGCGGAAGTTCAGGCCGACCGTGTGGGCCGTCCGCTCCGCGCCGTCGAGGTCGATCGAATCCCACCGGTACACGAGCGTGAACGTCGACTCCTCGCTCGCGCCCGGGATGAACATCAGGAAGTCCGGCATGAAGTGCACGCGCCCTTCGATGTAGTACCCGTCGAAGTCGTCGGGCACGCCGGCCAGCTCGGCCTCGGCGTTGCGCTCGATCAGCGCCTCGGCGTACTCGCCGACCACCTCGAACCGGTTGAGGAACGCGGCGTCGGCGCCGAGCGCGCGGGCGACGCCGCCCACGTTGACGGTCCAGTCGACGGCCCAGATGGTGAGGCGGTTGTCGCCGCTCTCGTCGTACTTGCCGGAATGGGCGGAGCCGCCGAGCTCAAGCCCCAGGAAGGGCGAGGCGGAGACGCGGCCGACGACCGCCTTGTTGTCGTTGAAGTCGCGGTAGGCCGGGCTGCCGAAGGCGGTGGTGTGGGGCCGGGCGTTCCGGACGCCGGCGGTGCGGCTGATGTTGGTCACGCCGGCCTTGCTGAGGCCCTTGAAGCCGTTGGTGACGTAGATCTCGTAGTCGAACTCCCACGGATCGGCGTCGAGGGTGCCGAAGAAGCCCGCGCCGGGCTCGCGCAGGACGACGGGGATGATGAACTCGTCGACGAGGGGGCGCAGGGTGAGATCCTGGTACGGCGCGTCGTGGACCAGGTTGAACTTGCCCAGGGGGTCCAGGATGATGCCGGCCCGGAAATTGATCAGGTCGTGCATCCAGTAGTCGACGTGGGCGAACTCGACGCCGAGCTCGGTGCCGTTGCCGTGCTCGATCTCGATCTCGGCGGCCATCTTGATGTTCTTCGACACGTCGGCGTAGATGAAGGGCACCAGGCGGTGCTGGTCGAACGTGTCGTTGTTGTTGTCCTCGTTGTTGAAGTACTCCAGGTCGATGTAGCCGCCGAGGTACACGTTGCGGCCGAAGCGGGCGAGGAAGGGCTTGGAGTAGACCTCGCCGGCGTCGCGCTTGGGGTCCTGCGCCAGCTTGGGCAGGTCGGTGCCCTCCGGAACCTGCGGCATCTCCCGCGGCGACTCGACCTTCTCGAGCTTCTTCTCGAGCTCGGTCACGCGCTTCTTCAACTGCTCCGTCTCCGGATCCTGGACCCACAACACCATCGCCACGAGCGCCGACACCATGAGGAACCTCCCTGTCTTCCGCCGCAAGGGCGGGGTATAAAGGAGGTCGACGGGGCCCCGTGCCTCGTCGACCGGGGGCCGCCGGCGGGAAGGGTCGCAAGCTCGCTTCCGCCGGTGGCCTTCTTTTTTTCAGCGATCAGCAGACAGCAGCCGGCAGCCAGGACGGCGGGGGCGCCTGGCGATACCGAGATTCAGTCTCATCCCCCAACGGAAAAAGAAGAACGCGGGCCGCAGGGCCCGAACCTCCCGGACCTCACCGAATGTCACCCGCACTCCCCTGCCTAGAACCTGGAACCTAGAACCTCGAACCTTTCGCACATCCCTGGCACCCCGCCGCCTTCCGCTTCGGCAGGAAA
>DASPJU010000812.1:0-4346 GCA_035628475.1 Salinarimonas sp.
TGCAAGGCCGCGACCTCCTCGCCGGTCGGCCGGCGCTGGGCCATGCGCCGGGAGAGCGCGTTGCGCATGGTGCGTCCGACCGCGAGGTTGGCGGGGGAGCCCGTGACGGAATAGCCTGCCCGGCGCTGCCCCTGCGTCTCCAGGGTCGTGACGCGGTGCTTGGCGAGGTCGGGCAGCTCGAGGTCGTCGAGGAACAGCTCCAGGAATTCCTCGCGGGTGAGCACGAAGCGGAAGGCGTCCTCCCCTCCCCCGTCGCGCCCCGCGCCCGAGCCGCCGCCCCCGCCGCCGTCCGGGCGCTCGATCGTGTCGCCCTCGACGAACTCCTTGTTGCCCGGCAGGACGTGGTCGCGCCGTCCGCCGTCGCCCGAGCGCCGGAAGCTCGGCTCCGTGATCCCGTCCAGCGGAATCTCGACCTCGCCGCCCGAGTCGAGGTCGCCGATGCCCCGCTCGACGGCGCTGTCGCGCACCGCACGCCTGACATGGGCCCGCGCGCGCCGCAGGAAACGCTGGCGATTGGCGAGGCTCTTGCCCCCGGGATTCAGGCGTCGGTCGATGATGTCCATCGCGTCTCCGTTCCACAGGCCCGCGGATCAGCTCGCCTGCTTCATCCTCATGTACCACTCGACGAGGCGGCGGACCTGCCGCTCCGTGTACCCTCGCGCCGTCATGCGCGACACGAACTCGCCGTGCTTGCGCTCGGATTCGGAGTCCTTCTTGGTGCCGAAGCTGATGACGGGCAGGAGCTCGTCCACCTGCGAGAACATGCGCCGCTCGATCACCTCGCGGATCTTCTCGTAGCCCGTCCAGGAGGGGTTGTTCCCGCCGTTATTGGCCCGGTAGCGCAGGGCGAACTTCACGACCTCGTTGCGGAAATCCTTCGGGTTGGCGATGCCGGCGGGCTTCTCGATCCGAGTCAGCTCCTGGTTCAGGAGCTCGCGGTTGAGGAGCTGGCCGGTGTCGGGATCCTTGAAGTCCTGGTCCTCGATCCAGGCGTCCGCGTAGTCGATGTAGCGGTCGAACAGGTTCTGCCCGTAGTCGTGATAGGACTCGAGATAGGCCTTCTGGATCTCGTTGCCGATGAACTCCGCGTAGCGCGGGGCGAGCTCCGCCTTGATGAACTCGAGGTAGCGCTTCTCGGTCTCGGCGGGCATCTGCTCCCGCCGCAGGGCCTGCTCCAGCACGTACATGAGGTGGACCGGGTCGGCTCCCACCTCCGTCGTGTCGTGGTTGAAGGTGGCAGCGAGCACCTTGAACGCGAAGCGCGTCGAGATCCCGTCCATGCCCTCGTCGACGCCGGCGCGGTCCTTGTACTCCTGGAGCGAGCGGGCGCGCGGATCGACCTCGCGAAGGCTCTCGCCGTCATAGACCCGCATCTTCGAGAACGGGTTGGAGTTCTCGTGCGCCTTGAGGCGGGTCAGCACCGCGAAGCGCGCCAGCATCTCGAGCGTAGCGGGTGCGCAGGGCGTGCCGCCCAGCTCGGAGGTGCGGATGAGCTTGTCGTAGATGCGCTGCTCCTCCGTCACCCGCAGGCAATAGGGCACCTTGATCACGAAGATGCGGTCGAGGAAGGCCTCGTTGTTCTTGTTGGCCTTGAAGCTCTGCCACTCGGCCTCGTTCGAGTGCGCCATGATGATGCCGGAGAACGGGATCGCGCCGATGTTCTCGGTGCCGACATAGTTGCCCTCCTGCGTCGCGGTTAGCAGGGGGTGGAGCATCTTGATCGGCGCCTTGAACATCTCGACGAACTCGAGGACGCCCTGGTTCGCCCGGTTGAGGCCGCCCGAGTAGGAATAGGCGTCCGGGTCGGCCTGGGAGAGCGTCTCGAGGCGGCGGATGTCGACCTTGCCGACAAGCGACGAGATGTCCTGGTTGTTCTCGTCGCCGGGCTCGGTCTTGGCGATGGCGATCTGGCGCAGGCGTGACGGGTTCACCCGCACGACCTTGAACTGGCTGATGTCGCCGCGGAACTCGTCGAGGCGCTTGAGGGCCCAGGGGCTCATCAGCCCGCTGAGGCGCCGGCGCGGGATCCCGTACTTGTCCTCCAGAGGCGACGCCATCCGCTCCGGATCGAACAGCCCCAGGGGGCTCTCGAAGACGGGGCTGAGTTCGTCGCCGGCCTTGAGGACGTAGATCGGGTTGGCCTCCATGAGGGCCTTGAGGCGCTCGGCGAGCGACGACTTGCCGCCGCCCACGGGCCCGAGCAGGTAGAGGATCTGCTTGCGCTCCTCCAACCCCTGAGCGGCGTGGCGGAAGAAGCTCACCAGCCGCTCGACCGTCTCCTCCATGCCGTAGAAATCGGAGAAGGCGGGGTAGACCCGGATGGTACGGTTCATGAAGATCCGCCCGAGGCGCGAGTCCTTGGCGGTGTCGACCACGTCGGGCTCGCCGATCGCCGCCAAGATGCGCTCCGCGGCGGAGGCGTAGAACATGGGATCGGTGCGGCAGCCCTCGAGGTACTCCTGCAGGCTCATCTCGGAGGCGCGGCGCGATTCGTAGGCTCGCGCGAACCCGGCGAAAATGTCGTCGTCGGCCATCGTCATCGTCGATCCCGATCCTCCTGAGAGTCAAACGCGGCAGCCCAGCATGTCGCCTCATTGAGGCGACAAACGGCCACGATTATCGTCGGGACGGAACCGGACCCTGCGGCCCTTCGACCCGGCCGGGCGGCGGTGCCTGCGCGCGGGGGGTGGAGCCGGCTCGCGCCCATGTCAGGGCCCGCCCGCGACGATGACGGCCCGAAAGTCGTTCACGTTGGTGAGGGTCGGACCGGTCACGACGAGATCGCCCGCGGCCTCGAAGGCGCCATAGGCATCGTGGCCATCGAGGAGCGCGCCCGGGTCGAGGCCGGCCCCTCGGATCCGCGCGAGGCTGTCGGGAAAGAGCAGCGCCCCCGCATTGGTCTCGGACCCGTCGATCCCGTCCGTGTCGCCGGCGATGGCCGCGACGCCCTCCAGCCCCGCGAGCGCCACCGCGAGGCCGAGGAGGAATTCGACGTTGCGTCCCCCGCGACCGCCCTCCCCGCGGATCGTCACGGTGCACTCGCCCCCCGACAGGAGCACGGCGGGAGCGGCGGCCGGCTCGCCATGCGCCAGGACCGCGCGGGCGAGGCCCGCGTGGACGATGCCCACCTCCCGGGCCTCGCCCTCGATGGCGTCGCCCAGGATGAGCGGCCGGTAGCCTGCGGCGCGGGCCGCGTCGGCGGCGGCGCGCAGCGACGTCATGGGCGTGGCGATCATCCGGGTCTCGGCGCGGGCGAGGCGCGGATCGCCGGGCTTCACGGTCTCGCTCGCCGGATCGTCGAGGCGCGCGAGCGCGGCCCGGTGATCGATCCCGTAGCGCGCGAGGATCGCGCGCGCCTCCTCCCGAGTCGAGGGATCGGGCACCGTCGGGCCCGAGGCGATCACGCTCGGATCGTCCCCGGGCACGTCCGAGATCACGAGGGTCACGACCCGCGCCGGCGCCGCGGCCCCCGCGAGCCGCCCGCCCTTCACGGCGGAGAGGTGCTTGCGGACGCAGTTCATCTCCGTGATCGTGGCGCCGGACCGCAGCAGCGCTCGATTCACGGCCTGCTTGTCGGCGAGCGTCAGGCCCGGGCCGGGCAGGCTCAGCAACGCCGAGCCGCCGCCGGAGATCAGGCACAGGACGAGGTCGTCGGAGGTGAGCCCCTCGACGAGGCCCATCATCCGCTCGGCGGCCCGCCGTCCCGCCTCGTCGGGCACCGGGTGGGCGGCCTCGACGATCTCGATGCGCTCGCAGGGCGCCGCGTGGCCGTAGCGGGTGACCACGAGGCCGGAGAGCGGGCCGTCCCAGGCCGCCTCGACGGCCCGGGCCATGGCGGCGGAAGCCTTGCCGGCCCCGATCACCAGCGTGCGCCCCCGGGGCCGCTCGGGCAGGGCCGGCGCGACGCAGCGCGCCGGATCGGCCGCCGCGACGGCCGTCCGGAAGAGGTCGACGAGGAGGGGCGACAGGTGGCGCACGGGGCAAGCGATCCTCGACCGCCCCGATGATGCCTGCGGTCGCGCCCGCGGTCGATACGTGGTCGCGCGAAGGCGGTGGACAGCGTCGCCGAACCTGTTCGCTCGTCATCGCCGGCCTTGGGCCGGCGACCGAGTCGGCAGGGAGTTCCTGGACCTCAGGGCATGGCAGGTGCGAGGCGGGGAGCGAACCTCCCGGCGTGGTACCCGTCTCCCCATGAGGAGAGGGGAGCTCGCTACTCCTCCCCGGCCGTTACCAGGATCTCGCGCTTGCCCGCGTGGTTGGGCGCGCCCACGATGCCTTCCTTCTCCATGCGCTCCATGAGCGAGGCGGCGCGGTTGTAGCCGATCTGCAGGCGGCGCTGGATGTAG
>DASPJU010000813.1:0-2064 GCA_035628475.1 Salinarimonas sp.
GGGGGTGAACAACGCGGGGATCGTGCTCACGCTCGGCGTGTGGGGCGACGCCACCGCGGTGAACATCGTCTACAGCGCACGCGGACTGCTCAGCGTCGTGCTCGTCTGGGCGATCGGACACTGGTTCGCGAGCGGCGAGCAACACCTGGCGCCGCGGGCCCGGCGGTTCCGGCTGGCCGGCGCGGCGCTCATGGTCGCCGCAATTGTGCTCGTCCTGGTCTGACGGCCGTCGCCCTCAGAAAACGGTGACCTCGGACGCCGAATCCGGCGGTCCGGGGGCGGGGCGTGTCCGGCGCACGGAACGGGCCAGGCGCAGGGCGGCGAAGACGAGCAGCCCGGAAAGGGCGCCGGCCGGATGGGCCCACGCGGAAAGCCGGATGCCCGGTTCCAGCGCGAACCACGGCGAGGCCGTGGCCGCTTCGGCCCCGATCTTGGCGGCGACCAAGGCGAGCAGCGCGATCCACCAGGCGCGATGCGCCCGGTCGCTTACAAGCTCCGTCAGGGCCAGCAGGACGATCGCGCCCACGCCGAGGCCGGACAGCCCGCCGTAAACCCGCATGTCCTCCTCGAGTCCGAGCAGGAGCAGACTCACCGCCGGAGCCGTCGCGAGCAGATGCCAGGCGAGCAGTCCGCGCCGGCGATGCTCGAGCCAGGTGCCGGCGAGGCCCAGGACGAGCGCGTCCCAGAAAAGGTGGGGGGCGGAAAAGTGCACCCAATGGCCGGACCACAGCCGCCACCATTCGCTGGCGCCGATGGCGTCCCGCTCGAACCGGAGCGCCGAGGCGGCCTGCGGCCACAGGTGCAGCAGGAAGGCCGGAAGGAGCACCCAGCCGGCGGCGCGGAGCCCGGGGGCGGGATTCATCGGCGCGAGCGGCGGAGGAATCGGCCGGCGAGAAGCGCGAGGGCGCCGGTCGCGAACCAGCCCTGGAGGGAGCCGGCGCCGGAATACCCGGGCTTGTGCTCGATGCGCACCTCGTCCGGCGCCTCCTTGATGCGGGTCTTGAAGAGCTCGAGCTCGCTCTTGAGGTTGGTCGTGAGGTCCAGGGCGGCCTCGTTGAACCCCCGCGCGGAGTCGGCGAGCATTTCCTCGTCGTTGCGGACCGCGGTGGCGTGGCCCTTGATCGCGCTCACGCCCGGCGCGCGGAAAAGGAGCTTCCGGCTGGCGATGTCGTAGACCACGGCTTCGGTCAGCGTGTGCGTGTCGTTCTTCTGCGCGGGCACGACATAGGCGCCGATGATCGTCCAGTAGGCGAACGTCCAGGCGGTGTCGTTCGTGACCTGGGCCTGGTCGTAGGCGATGAGGACCGCGACATCGATACCCATGAGTGCGCGCAGCTGGTCGAGATTCTCGAAGCCGCCGCCCGGCCGCAGGTAGGTGGTCGGAATCACCTCGATGCTCTGCACGAACGGCAGGGCCTTGAACTCGCCCGCGATCTGCCGGAGGAGCTCCGATTTTCTCGCCTCCGGGAACGACGACGAGCTCTGGTAGCCGTGCTGGCCGGGCGGGACGAATGCCACGCCCACCCGCAGGGGCAGCCGGAGCGTCGGAATGGACGGGACGATGAAGGGCTGGTCCTTGTCCGGATAAAGGAACTGCACGACGCTGCTCGACTGGTGCTGGCGCGAGCCGCCGGACCACATGGCGCAGCCGGGGAGTGCGAGCGCCAGCGCGCCGACGACGAACAGGGAAGAAATGCGCGAGGTCATGCGGGAACGATGCCCTTCCTATCGTTGATATGTCAACTAATAATTCCGGCCGGGCTGGTCTTCGGCCGGCTCCGTGGAAAACCCGGCTCGCAGGAGTCCGTTTGCGTCGCGCGGGCCGGCGGGCATGGTCCCCGCATGGCCGAGCCCCCTCCGCATATCGATGGGATCGTGGAAAGCGTGCTTTATTCGGACGACCTGCCGCGAGCGGTCGCCTTTTACCGTGACGAGCTCGGGCTCGAACTGATGGCGGGGGACGGCGAGCGGTTCCAGGCCCTGCGGGCCGGTCCCCAGGTGCTCCTCCTTTTCAAGCGCGGGGGCACGCTCGCGCCGACGGAGGTGCCGGGCGGCGTCATCCCT
>DASPJU010000814.1:0-4927 GCA_035628475.1 Salinarimonas sp.
GCCCTCTCACGGCGAAAACAGGGGTTCGATTCCCCTAGGGAGCGCCAGCGATGTCAACGGCTTAGGTCGTTCGGGGCTGCCTGGTCCAGCCGTCCACCTCAATGTTCCAGCGATGCTTGCCGACGATGCCGCGACCTGCCTGGTCGCGCCCGGCCTTCGGCCCTGCGGCGTTGTTCGGGCATCGGTCCGCGTCGAAAGGCGCGGTCTGGCCGTCGTGGTCTCTCAGGCTCGCCCCGACCGGACAGCCTCCCTGGCGTCGGCTTCGAGGGCCAGCCCGATCCGGGGGACGACCGCCGCCAGGCGCCCTGCGTCGCGCTCCCCGCTCACGCGTCGGGTGGCGCCGCCGGGTCGGCGGGCTCGTCCTCGGCGGTTTCCGCGTCCTGCGTGTCCTGGGTCGGGAAGCCGTCGAGCGAGCCCAGCTCCTGCGCGTCGCGGCCGAACAGGATGTCGCTCTGGAGATAGAGGCAGGACAGTTCGGCGAGGGAGCGCAGGGCGTTCAGGTGGGTCCGCTCGTAGCCGTGCGAGGAATCGACCCCGAAGCAGATGAGCGCCGTGCGCAGGTCGTTGCCGGCCTCGAGCGCCGAGGCGCTGTCGGAGCGGTAGAAGCGGAAGGCGTCGCGCTGGCACTGGATGTCGTGCGCCTCGCAGAGCTGGATGAGCCTGCGCGTGAGGTGGTAGTCGAAGGGGCCGGCCGAGTCCGACATGCAGACCGTGGCCCCCGATTCCCGGCTCGCCTGGCCCGGGGCCACGGTGCCGTTGTCGATCGTCACCATCTCGGCGATGTTGCCGTGCAGCACGGACGACGCGCCGACGCCGATCTCCTCCGCGATGGTGAAGAGCATGTAGGTGTCCACGCGCGGCTTGAGCCGGGCGTCCTTCATGGCCTTCATGGCCGCGAACATCACGGCGACGCCGGCCTTGTCGTCGAGATAGCGCGAATTGATGTAGCCCGACGCGGAGACCTCCGGGTTCGGGTCGAGGGCCACGTAGTCGCCGATGTTGAAGCCCAGCCGGACCAGGTCCTCGGCCCGGTAGGCGATCGCGTCGACCCGCAGCTCCACATTGGTCCAGGACACGGGCTGGGTGTCGACCTCCTCGTTGAAGGTGTGGCCCGAGGCCTTGAGCGGCAGGATCGTGCCGCGATAGCTCTTCTCGTCGGTGAAGATCGTGCAGCGCGCGCCCTCCGCGAAGCGCGACGACCAGGTGCCGATGGGCACGAGCTCGAGCCGCCCGTTCTCCTTCAGCCGCTTGACCATGGCGCCCAGGGTGTCGAGGTGGGAGACCATGGCGCGCGCGGGGCCGCGCGTGCGCCCGGCGAGCGTCGCCCGGATGGCCCCGCGCCGCGTGAGCTCGAAGGGCACGCCCAGGCGCTCGAGCTCGTGGCCGCAGAAATGGACCACCTGGTCGGTATAGCCCGTCGGGCTGGGGATCTCGACGAGCCGCCTGAAGAAATCGACCATGTACTCGATGTCGATCACGACGCGCTTCGACGGCGCCCCGAACGGCTTGTTCATGCGGTTCTCTCCGGACCCCGGGGCGTTAACGAGCCGCGGGGCCGCGCGTTCACCGGGGGCTCCCCTCTCCGATGGGGAGAGGGGGCCTAGTGACGCCTGGCGCGTCCCAGGATCACGGTCTGGGGGAAGAGCATGTCGATGAAGCGCTCGGCGGTGGGCTGGGGCTCGTGGTTGGCGAGCCCCGGGCGCTCGTTGGCCTCGATGAACCAGTAGTCGGCCTTGGTCACGTCCGGCACCATGAGGTCGAGGCCGACCACGGGGATGTCGATGGCGCGCGCGGCCTGGACCGCCGCCGTGACGAGCTCGTGGTGGATCTCGTCGGTGACGTCGTGGATCGTGCCGCCGGTGTGGAGGTTGGCGGTGCGGCGCACCAGCAGCCGGACGCCTGCCGCGAGCACCGAGTCCATCTCGTATCCGCCGAGGCGCACGCAGCGCTCGGTCTCGGCGTCCATGGGAATCCTCGACTCGCCGCCCGTGGCGGCCGCGCGCCGCCGGCTCTGCTTCTCGATGAGATCGCGCACGCTGTGGCGGCCCGTGCCGACCACCTGGGCCGGGCGGCGGATCGCGGCGGCCACGACCTTGAAGTCGATGACGACGATGCGCAGGTCCTGCCCCTCGACGAACTCCTCCAGGAGGACCGTGTCGCAGTGCTGGCGCGCCGCCTCGATCGCGGCGCCCACCTCCTCGATGGTCGTGAGGTTGACCGCGATGCCCCGGCCCTGCTCGCCGCGGGCGGGCTTGACCACGACCGCGGCGTGCTCGGCCAGGAAGGAGGCCGCGACCGTGTCGTCGCGCGCCACGCATTGGGCGGGCACGCGCAGGCCCACCCCGGCGAGGATGCGGCGCGTGAGCGCCTTGTCGTCGCAGATCGTCATGGCCGCGGCCGAGGTCATCGAGGTGAGGCTCTCGCGGCACACGAAGGAGCGCCCGCCGAACGACAGGCGGAACATGGAGGAGGGCTCGTCGACGATCTCGACCGCGATGCCGCGCCGGCGCGCCTCCGTGGTGAGGAGCCGGGCATAGGGGTTGAGGTTGTCGTCCGGGGCGGGTCCCGTGAAGAGCTTCTCGTTAAAGGAGCTCTTCGTCTTCAAGGCGAAGCACGGCAGGCGCTCGAAGCCGAGCTTCTCGTAGAGCGCGATGGCTCCCGCGTTGTCGTGCATCACGGACAGATCCATGAGGTCGCGCCCGCGCACCTGGAACCAGGCCGCGAGCGCCCGCACCAGCCCCTCGCCCACGCCCGGCACGCCGCCCTGCGGATCGACCGCCAGCGACCAGAGCGACGAGCCGTTCTCCGGGTCGCCGAAGGCATGGACATGGTCGACGCCCGTGCAGCCGCCGAGGATGGCTCCCGTCTCCGGGTCCTCGGCCACGAGATAGGTCAGGACGGGATCGTCGCCGCGGGGCCACGCGATGGCGGGGTCGAGCGGAACCATGCCGCGGGCGCGGCAGATGCGGTTGATCTGGTCGATGTCGGCGCGGTCGTTCACGAGCCGCACCACGAAGCCCTCGGGCTCCACGGCCCCGGCCTGGAAGCCGGCGAGCGACAGGCGGAAGGTGTGGGACGGGTCGAGGAAGATCTCGGTGGGCGCGAGCGCCAGCATGACGTGCGGCTCGGTGACGTAGAAGGCGACGTCGCGCCGGCCGGGCGCCTCCTCGAGCAGCGCCTCGACGAGCTCGGCCGGGTCCGCGAACGTGTTGCCGAAGATCAGCCGTCCCCAGCCGCACTCGACCGCGACATTGGCGCGGAGCGGGCCTGCGGCGGGCGCCGGGGGAGGGATGGCGGCGGGCTGAAGCATGGCGGACATCAACGGATCCCGTGGGTTTGCAGCCAGAACTCGAGAAGCGCCACCTGCCAGAGCTTGGAGCCGCGCAGCGGCGTCATGTGCGCCTCGGGCTCCGCGAGCAGGCGGTCGACGTAAGCGCGCTGGAACAGGTCGCGCTCGCGGGCGGCGGGCTGGTTCACCACGTCGCGTACGAAGTCGAGGAAGGGCCCGCGCAGGTATTTCAGCGCCGGGACCGGGAAATAGCCCTTCGGCCTGTCGATCACGTCGGCCGGCACGACGCGGCGGCCCGCCTCCTTGAGCACGTACTTGCCCCCGTCGCGGATCTTCAACGCGGCCGGCACCCGTCCCGCGAGCTCGACGAGGTCGTGGTCGAGGAAGGGGACGCGGGCCTCCAGGCCCCAGGCCATGGTCATGTTGTCGACCCGCTTCACGGGGTCGTCGACCAGCATGATCTCGGTGTCGATGCGCAAGGTCTTGTCGATGGGCCGCTCGGCGCCGGCCCGGGCGAAGTGGCGCTCGACGAAGGCGCGGCTGGCGTCCCCGTTCATAAAGCGGGGGCTCAGCACCCGCCCCATCTCGTCGTGGTCGCGGTCGAAGAAGACGCGGGCATAGTCCGACACCGCGTCGTTCGACTGCATCATGGGCGGGTACCAGTGGTAGCCCCCGAAGATCTCGTCGGCGCCCTGGCCGCTCTGCACCACCTTCACGTGCTTCGAGACCTCCTCGGAGAGAAGGTAGAAGCCGATGGCGTCGTGGCTCACCATGGGCTCGGACATGGCCTCGACCACGCCCGGGAGCGCCGGCAGCGCCCGCGACGAATCCACGTGGATGCGGTGGTGGTCGGTGCCGAAGCGCTCCGCGATCATGTCGGAATACTTGAACTCGTTGCCCTCCTCGCCGCCCACGCTCTCGAAGCCGATCGAGAAGGTCTTGAGGCCCTCCTGGCCGGCTTCCGCCAGCAGCGCCACCACGATCGAGCTGTCGAGGCCCCCCGACAGCAGCACGCCCACGGGCACGTCGGAGACGAGGCGGCGCTCGACCGCCTTGCGCAGGGTCTCCAGCACCAGGTCGCGCCAGTCCTCTTCCGTGAGGTGGCGGTCCTCGGCGCGCTCGCCGACGGGGGCTTCCCAATAGACCCGCTGCCGGCGCTCGCCGTCGGGCTCGATGGTGAGGATCGTGGCGGGGGGAAGCTTGCGGACGCCCTTCAGGATCGTGAGCGGGGCCGGCACCACGGCGTGGAAGGACATGTAGTGGTGGAGCGCGGCGCGATCGATCCCCGTGTCGACGTCGCCCGCCTTGAGGATCGCGGGCAGGCTCGAGGCGAAGCGGATGCGCGCGCCCGTCTCGCTCATGTAGAGCGGCTTAATGCCGAGCCGGTCGCGGGCCATCACGACGCGGCCCGAGTCGCGCTCCCAGAGCACGAAGGCGAACATGCCATAGAAGCGCTCGACGCAGCGCGGGCCCCAGGCGTGATAGGCCTTGAGAATGACCTCGGTGTCGCCCTCGGAGAAGAAGCGGTAGCCCTTCTCGACCAGCTCGCGGCGCAGCTCACGGAAATTGTATATGCAGCCGTTGAACACGATGGCGAGGCCGAGCTCGGCGTCGATCATCGGCTGCTGCGAGGTCGGC
>DASPJU010000815.1:0-3296 GCA_035628475.1 Salinarimonas sp.
TCTCCCCGCCGTGCGGGGAGAGGGCCAAGGCCCCTCTCGTCGGGGGCTGAGGCGGGGGGCGGCAGCCCGGAGGTGAGGGGGCCTGGACGCAAGGGCGAGCGTGTCCAGACCCTCTCACCCTCGCCGCCGCGCGGCTTGCTCCGGCTGCCGTTCCGCAGCCGGAGCCCTCTCCCCGGCCGGCGGGGAGAGGGGGCGTGACAACCCTCGTGCCCGGCCCTATCCCAGGCCGACGGCAGGGGAGGCACGGATGTTCGATCTGGTCCTGAGGAACGGCACGGTGGCGAACCAGGACGGCGTCGCGCCGGCCGATATCGGCATCCGCGACGGGCGCATCGCTGCGATCGGGTCGCTCGCCACGGCGTCCGCCGGCGAGGTCGTGGACTGCACGGGCCTTCACGTCCTGCCCGGGATCATCGACAGCCAGGTCCATTTCCGCGAGCCCGGCCTGGAGCACAAGGAGGACCTCGAGACGGGCTCGCGCGCCGCGATCCTGGGCGGGGTCACCACCGTCTTCGAGATGCCCAACACCAACCCCCAGACCACGACGCCCGAGGCGCTCGCCGACAAGGTCCGCCGCGGGCGCCACCGGATGCATTGCGACTTCGCCTTCTGGGTGGGCGGCACGCGGGAGAACGCGGCGCACGTGGCCGAGCTCGAGCGCCTGCCGGGCGCGGCCGGCATCAAGGTGTTCATGGGCTCGTCCACGGGCTCGCTGCTCGTCGAGGACGACGGGGGCGTGCGCGAGATCCTGCGCCGGGCGCGGCGCCGCGCCGCCTTCCACTCCGAGGACGAGTTCCGCCTGCGCGAGCGCATGGACCTGCGCCGGCGGGGCGATCCGTCCTCCCATCCCGAGTGGCGCGACGTCGAGACGGCCGTGCGCTGCACGACCCGCCTCATCGCCATCGCCCGCGAGACGGGCGCGCGCATCCACGTCCTGCACATCTCCACCGCCGACGAGCTGCCGCTGCTGGCCGCCGCCAAGGACGTCGCGACCTGCGAGGCGACGCCGCATCACCTCACCCTCGTCGCCCCCGATTGCTACGAGCGGCTGGGCGCCTATGCCCAGATGAACCCGCCCGTGCGCGGCGAGCGCCACCGGGACGGCCTGTGGGAGGCGATCCGAGGCGGCACCATCGACGTGCTGGGCTCCGATCACGCACCCCATACCCGCGAGGAGAAGGAGCACGACTACCCCGACACCCATTCCGGCATGACGGGCGTCCAGACGCTCGTGCCCATCATGCTCGACCACGTGAACGCGGGGCGCCTGACCCTGGAGCGCTTCGTCGACCTCACCTCGGCCGGCCCCAAGCGCCTGTTCGGCATCGCCCGCAAGGGCCGCGTCGCGGTGGGCTACGACGCGGACCTCACGGTCGTCGACCTGAAGCGCCGCAAGACCATCACGGACCGCTGGATCGCCTCGCGCTGCGGCTGGACGCCCTATGACAGCGTCACCGTCACGGGCTGGCCCGTGGGCGCGGTGCTGCGGGGCCGGATCGCCATGTGGGACGGCGACCTCGTGGCGCCGTCCCTGGGCGAGCCGGTGGCCTTCGAGGAGACGCTGTGAGCCCGGCTCTCGCGGGCGAAGGTGAGGGTGCCGCGCCGGGAGGTTCCTTTCCTCCCCCTCCAGGGGGGAGCGCGAACCCTCATCCCCGTCTCCCCCCGTCCATGGGAGAGGGGGGTTACCCGAACAGCTCCGGCCGGCGCAGGCGCAGGGTCTGGACCAGGGCCAGCAGCTTCAGGTCGTCGATGGCGCCGGCGTCGGCCCGCGCCGCGAGCTCGGCCAGCGGGGTCTCGACGAGGGTGATGTCCTCCTGCTCGTCCTCGGCGCCGCCGCCCTCCGCGACGCGGTCCCGGCGGGCGAAGGGCGCCAGGAAGAGGCCGATGCGCTCGGTGGAGAGGCCCGGCGAGGTCCAGGTGGTGGCCACGAGCTCGAGGTCGCCGAGCCGCAGGCCCGTCTCCTCCATGGCCTCGCGGCGGGCCGCCTCGGCGGCGGGCTCGTCCTCCTCCACGAGCCCCGCGATGGTCTCCAGGATCTCGGTCTGGCCGGCGGCGTGGAAGGCGGGCGGACGGAACTGGCGCACCAGCATGGCCACGCGCCGGTCGGGATCGTAGGCCAGCACCGCCACCGCGGTGCCGTGATCCTCGATCTCCCGGCGCAGGACCTCGCCCTTGGGCGTCCGGATCGTGGCGACGACGAGCTTGCACCAGCCCTCGTGGAGGGTGTCGATGCGGGTGATCTGATAGTCCATGGCCGTCCCGGGCGGGTGTGGGCCCCCACGGTACAAGACGCGCGAGCGGCGCGGCGGTTCGCGCCGGGCCCGGGGTCAGTGACGCGGAGCGGTCGAGAAGGCGCCGGCGCGGATGCGGGCGGGCAGGCCCTCGGCGTAGTCCGCCGCCGCCTCCTCTCCGTAGGCCTCGACGAGCTCCTGGAAGGCGGCGAAGAGGGCCGCCTGGACCATGCAGTCCGCGTCGAGCCCGTCGAGCTGCCCCTCCACGAAGGCCTCCACGACATAGGACAGGGCCGCGCGCTTGTCCTCGCTCGCGGCTTCCAGGTTCGTGGGGATGAAGTCGTGATCGGTCATGGACGGTCTGGCTTGATGCGCGTTTCGCACCGGAGCCATTTAAGGGAGCCTGGCGGGCGGGCGCCAGGGGCATGTTGAGAAGAGGTTAACGGCGCGGATCGCGTTTGTCGCAGAATCGGCGGCATCCGGGGCGGAGGCCAAGGGGCGCTTGCGACCTCAGCCGCCGTAGCGGCCGGCGAGGCTGCGCGACAGGGTCTCGCCCTCGCGCACGTGGCGGGCGATGGCGGCGTGGGCGTTCGGGGTGCAGGCGCGGTAGGTGATCGCGTAGGAGCGGTAGCCGCGATTATAGGCGCCGGCGAGGCGCTCGCGCCGGCCCGGCGAGGTGCCCTCCGCCTCCATGATGGCCTCCATGCGCCGGCGCCACTCGCCCGCGTCCCGCTCCCCGCACAGCCCGCGCAAGAAGGTGAGGGAGCCGAGAATCTCCGACAGGCGCAGGAGCTCCTTCTCGTAGGGCGCCGGGGGCGGCTCCGGCGGCGGGGGCTCCGGTTGGGGCGCCGGCGCGGGCTGGGTCGCCGGGGGGCGGCGGGCGCCGGGCTGGGATGGCTGGGCCTCGACGGGCGGGGCGGCGAGCACGGCGAGGCAGGCGGCCAGCGCCGCGAGCCGCCTCACGGGGCGATCCCCGCGAGGCGCGCGGCCCGCGCGACGAGCGACGGCAGGCCGGCGGTGGTCGGCAGCAGGAGCAGGTCGTCGTGCGTCACCCAGCGTACCTCG
>DASPJU010000816.1:0-4872 GCA_035628475.1 Salinarimonas sp.
ATCCTGGTCCATCCGGGGGCGAGCTTTTCCCAGCTCGTCGACCACCTCTACCTCACGAGCCAGGGCGTCTACGGCATCGCGCTGGGCGTGGTCGCGACCTATGTCTTCCACTTCGTGCTGTTCGGCGTCTTCGCGACCCGCATCGGCCTGGGCCAGCTCTTCCTCGACTGCGCGGCCTGGGTGGCGGGGCGCTATGCCGGCGGGCCCGCCAAGGTGTCGATCTTCGGCTCGGCCCTGTTCGGCATGATCTCGGGCTCGTCGGTGGCCAACACCGTGACGGTGGGCTCGCTCACCATCCCGGCCATGATCCGGCTCGGCTATGCCCGGCCCTTCGCGGCAGGGGTCGAGGCTGCGGCCTCCACGGGCGGCCAGATCACGCCCCCGATCATGGGCGCGGCCGCCTTCCTGATGATCGAGTTCTTAGGCCTGCCCTACACCACGATCATCCTGGCCGCGATCGTGCCCGCCTTCATGCATTTCTTCGGCGTCTTCATCCAGGTGCACCTGGAGGCCAAGCGCAACGGCCTGCGAGGCCTTCGCCCCGACGAGATGCCGGACGTGTCCGCCGCCCTCAAGCGCGACTGGCCCACCGTGATCCCGCTCGTCGCGCTGATCGCGATCCTGCTCATGGGCTACACGCCCTACATGGCGGCCTTCTGGGGCATCACCCTGTGCGTCGCGGTGGGCCTGCTCAATCCCCGCCGGCGCATGTCGGTCCGCGAGGTGCTGGAGGGCCTGCGCGACGGGGCGAAATACGCGCTCGCGGTCGGCGCGGCGGCCGCCACGGTCGGCATCGTGGTGGGCGTCGTGACGCTCACGGGCGTGGGCTTCAAGCTGTCCTTCATCGTCACCTCGGCGGCGGCGGGCCTCGCGGCCTTCGCGGGGTCGATCGTGCCGGACGCTATGATGGACGCCAAGGCGCTCACCCTCCTGTTCACGCTGGTGATGACGGGGGTCGTGTGCATCCTCATGGGCTGCGGCATCCCCACCACGGCCAACTACATCATCATGGTGACGATCGCGGTGCCGGCCCTGACCCTGCTCGGGGTCGAGCCCATCGTCGCCCATTTCTTCGTGTTCTATTACGGGGTGCTGGCCGACATCACGCCCCCCGTGGCGCTCGCGGCCTATGCGGCGGCCGGCATGGCCGGCGCCGACCCCTTCAAGACCGGCAACACGGCGTTCCGGCTGGGTCTCGGCAAGGCGCTGGTGCCCTTCGTCTTCGTGTTCTCGCCCTCGCTGCTCCTCGTCACCAAGGGCTTCAGCTGGTTCGAGTTCGCGGTGGGTTTCGTGGGCTGCGTGGCGGGCATCACCTGCCTCGGCGCGGCGCTCACGGGCTGGCTGCTTGCCCGCATGGCCGCCTGGGAGCGTGTCCTGATGGCGGTTGCCGCGATCCTGTTCGTGGCGCCGGAGATCTACTCGTCGCTGCTGGGCGCCGCCCTCACGGTACCGGTCATCGTCCGCCAGTTCGCGGCGCGGCGCGCGGCGGGAGCCGGCGCGGCCTGAACCCCTCTCCCCGCCTGCGGGAGAGGGGACACGCTCAATGCGCCATGAGGACCGGCAGGCGCGCTTCCGCCAGGATGTGGCTCGTGGCGCCCCCGAAGATCATCTGCCGGATGCGGCTCTGCGTATAGGCGCCCTTGATCAGGAGGTCGCAGTCCTGGGCCGCCGCCTGGGCCAGGATCGCCTCGCCGCCCCCGCGCACCTGGCCGCCCGGCACGGTGCGGGCCTCGGCCGGGATGCCGTGCGCCTGGAGCGAGCGGGCGAGCTGCTCGCCCGTGGGGCCCGGCACGGTGCCGCCCTCGGCCGTGAGCACCGTGACGGCCTCGGCGCGGGCGAGGAACGGCATCGCGAAGGCGGTCGCCCGCGCGGTTTCCGTGCTGCCGTTCCAGGCGATCACCACCCGCCGTCCGAGGGTCGCGGGGGCGACGGGCGGGGCGATGAGGATGGGCCGTCCGCTCTCGAACAGGGCGGCCTCCAGGGTCGCCATGCCGGGCGAGGCGCGGTCGCGCCCGGGCCGGCCGAGCACGATCAGGTCGAACACCCGCCCGTGGCTGCCCACATAGACGTCGCCCGGAGGCGCCTCCGGGTTCCAGCGCCAGCCCGCGCCCCGGCTCGCCGCGGGCGGCACGCCGCGCTCCTGCATGAAGCGCACGAAGAGGTCGCGGGCGCGCTGCACCGCCGCCGCGTCGTCCCCCTCGTCGCCCACCCAGGTCAGGCCCGTGACCATGTCGACGGGGATGTATTCGGCGAAGGAGGGCCGCAGCGCGAAGCCCTCCAGGGCGCTCTCATGGGCGGCCGAGACGAGCAGCGCCGTCTCGAGCACCTGGTCCATCATGTCGTGGGAGGCGACGGGAACGAGAAGGGATTTCATGCCGGGGCCCTCGTGACGCGACGTGCCCCCAGGATCGGCCGGCGCGGGCGGCTTGTCCATGGCTCGGCTATTGTTGCGGCGGAAGCGGGCCGCCAAGGTCGCGCGGCGAGGGAGGGACGCGATGCTGCTCATGGTGATCGAGACGTTCGGCCACGATCCCAAGGAGGTCTACCGGCGGTTCCGCGACAGGGGCCGGCAGATGCCGGAGGGGCTGGACCATGTCGAGAGCTGGGTCGCGGCGGATATCGGGCGCTGCTTCCAGCTCATGCGCTGCGACGACGTCACCCTGCTCCAGCGCTGGGTCGCCGAATGGTGCGACCTGGGCGGCTTCGAGATCGTTCCCGTCTCCACCGGCCGGGAGACCGCGACCGCGATGGCTGGTCACCTCTAGGGGCTTTTCGCGCGAAGTGGATCCGGCTCGCGTGAGGATCCGAAGGGCCGCGTCGGCGGAAGATGGTCCAGGCCCACCCGGGGCGCTCGATCATGCCTGGGCGGCCATCATCTCGGCGAAGGCGCGGATGAGGCCCGCGAGGCTCTCCTCGGCCACCAGCCCCGCCGCCGCCTCGGGGTCGAGCCAGCGGCACTGGCGCTCATCCCGCTCGGGCCAGCGCGCGTGCTGGCGCGCGACCCGGAAGGGATAGACCTCGACGCAGACCGGGACCGCGGAGCCGTCCTTGAGGCGCTTGTGGTAGTAGTAGAAGCCGATCCCACGCCGCCCGATCTCGCCCTCGAGCCCCGCCTCCTCGTAGGCCTCCCGGGCCGCGACGCCGTGGGGCTTGACGCCCCGCATCGGCCAGCCCTTCGGGATCACCCAGCGCCTGGTCTCGCGCGAGGTGATGAGCATGACCTGGAGGGCGCCCTCCGCGTCGAGGCGGAAGGGCAGGGCGGCATATTGCGTGCGGGTGACCGGCGCCGGCCGGAGGATGGCATCCATGCAGCGCGCATGATGCAGGGGCGATCCTGAACCTACAATAACGAGGTTTAGCCGGGTGAAGGCGCGGGCCGGCTCAGAACTGCAGCAGGGTCGGGGCCACGAAGCCCAGCAGGGCGAAGGCGACGCCGATGAAGCCGATGCCCGCGCCCAGATAGGCGAGCCAGACGATCCCGATCACCACGGACGCCGAGGCGAGGACGATGGCGAGCTGCATCGCGGCGGAGGCGTAGTCGAACATGTCGTCCTTGGCCAGCGCCAGGTCGCGCTGCGCCTCCGCGCTCTTGGCGCGGACGATGAGCTCGCGCCGGCCCTCGCCGCCGGTGGGGCCGGGCTCGCTCTCGTAGCGGGCGATGTCGGCGCGCCAGGCCGCCGCGAGCTTGCGCGCCGCCTCCTGCCGCTCCGCCGGCATGGCGGCGAGGTCGATCTCGAGGCGGTCGGCGTCGGCGCGCAGGATCGTCTGGCGCACGGTCTTGGCCTGGTAGAAGGACCAGAGGTTCGAGGCGTCGATGTTGAACTTCTGCGCGTCCTGCTCCGCGTTGCCTCCCGCCACCTCGATGACGGCGAGCAGGGCCGCCAGCACGGCGATGAGGAGGGCCACGCGCTTGGCGCCCCGCTCGTGCGCCTCGTTCAGGTTCTCGCTCGCCTCGTGCGCCTTCATGGTCCGCCCCCGTTTGCCTCAAGGGCTCCTTAGAGCAGGCGCGCCCCGGAGGGAATGCGGCGAAGGCCGTACGGGCCGCTCGTCAGTCCTCCGCCTCGCCGCCCGCGAAGAGCCCGAACTGCACGGCGGGATCCCGGTTGGGCTCGGGCAGGCCCAGATGCCGGAAGGCGTGGGGGGTGAGGACGCGCCCGCGCGGGGTGCGCTGGATGAAGCCCTTCTGGATGAGGAAGGGCTCGATGATCTCCTCGATGGCGTCGCGCGGCTCGGAGAGCGCCGCCGCGATGGTCTCGATGCCCACCGGCCCGCCGCCGAACGACTCCGCCACCATGGTGAGGTACTTGCGGTCCATGACGTCGAGGCCGGCCGGGTCCACGTCGAGGAGGCGAAGCGCCCGGTCGGCGATCTCGCGGGTGACGGTCGGCGCGCCCTCCACGATGGCGAAGTCGCGCACGCGCCGCAGCAGCCGCCCGGCGATGCGCGGGGTGCCCCGGGCGCGCTTGGCGATCTCGTTGGCGCCCTCGTGCGACATGTCGAAGCCCAGGACCCGGGCGCCGCGCTTCACGATGAGCTCCAGCTCGTCGATCTCGTAGAATTCGAGCCGGATCGGGATGCCGAAGCGGTCCCGCAAGGGGGTGGTGAGCAGCCCGGCGCGGGTGGTGGCGCCGATGAGCGTGAACTTCGGCAGCTCGATCTTGACCGAGCGCGCCGCCGGCCCTTCGCCGATGATGAGGTCGAGCTGGTAGTCCTCCATCGCCGGATAGAGCACTTCTTCGATGGCGGGATTGAGGCGGTGAATCTCGTCTATGAAGAGGACTTCGCCCTCTTGCAGGTTAGTCAAAACCGCCGCGAGGTCGCCGCCGCGCTCGATGGCGGGCGCGCTGACGGACTTCAGGGGCGCGTCCATCT
>DASPJU010000817.1:0-2113 GCA_035628475.1 Salinarimonas sp.
AAAGGACGAGTTGCTGGACACCGTGTGGCCCGGCTTGGCGGTCGTCGACAGTTCACTCGCCACTGCCATTTCCAAGCTCCGAAAGGCTCTCAACGACGATGGGGTCATCGTCACGGTTCCGCGCGTGGGATACCGACTAGCGGTGCAGGTCCAGAGAAGAGCTTTTTCCCCTCCCGTCTGGCCGGAGCTGCACTTTACGCAGGGCGAGCCGGTTCCGGGGCGCGATCAGTGGCGTCTCGCGCGGCGACTCGATCTCTCACCGTCGAGTGAAGTCTGGCTCGCCGAGCACGGGAAGACTCACGAGAGCCGCGTCTTCAAGTTCGCGCCGGATGACGCGCGGCTCAGGAGCCTGAAGCGCGAGGTGACGCTCGCCCGCCTGTTCCGTGAATCGCTCGGGGAGCGTCCCGAGTTCGTGCGTATCCTGGAATGGAACTTCACCAGTCAGCCCTACTTCCTCGAGAGCGAATACGTCGGGCCGAACCTTGCGGAATGGGCGGAGTGTCAGGGAGGCCTCCACGGTATACCTCTGGAACGTCGACTGGAGCTCTTAGCGGATGTGGCGCGAGCCGTGGCCAACGCCCACGACCTCGACGTCCTGCACAAGGACCTGAAGCCCGGAAACATCCTGGTCGCGAAGCGGCCGGACGGCAAACCTCAGATCAAAATCGCCGACTTCGGGAGCGCGGCTCTGCTCGTGACCGCCCGGCTTGCTGCCCTCGGGATTACCGGCCTGGGATTCACACAGGCAGGAACCGCGGAGGGCGGCACGTTGACGGGGACCGTGCTGTATGTCGCTCCCGAGGTCATTGCCGGACAATCTCCGACCGCGGCCGCGGACGTATATGCGCTCGGCGTTCTGCTGTATCAGCTCACCATCGGCGATTTCCGCAAGCCTCTCGCGCCCGGCTGGGAGAACGACATTCCCGACCCGCTGATTCGCGAGGACATCGCGTCTGCGGCCAGCGGGGACCCCGCGCGTCGCTTGCAATCGGCCGCGGAGTTCGCCAATCGCCTGCTGGATCTCGATCGCCGCCGGATCGAGCGCAAGCAACGGGAACACGCGCAGCAACAGGCCGCCATCGGCGCGCGCAATCGGGCGGAGGCGCGTGCGCGCCTGCCCTGGCTCGTGGTCGCGGGCCTGGTCCTGGTGGTCACGGTCAGTGTCCTCGGCATCTACAGCCGAAGCAGATCCGCCCCGCCACGGCTCAAAACAGTAGCTGTTCTTCCCTTCCAGAATGTGGGTTCTGACGCGAGCATCGACTTTCTGCGCCTGTCGCTGCCGGACGAGATCGCGACCATCCTCAGCCGTACGCGCGGGCTCGCAGTACGCCCGTCTGGGACGACCAGCCAATATGAGCAACCCGGGGTCGACGCGCAGAGAGCCGGGCGCGAGTTGCACGTGGACCGTATAGTCACCGGCCATTTCGTCCGAGCGGGAGCGCAACTGCACATCACGCTGGAAGCCATCGACGTGGAAAGCAACCGTGCGGTGTGGCGAGACAAGATAGAGGCGCCCGCTGAAAGCATGATCGCCACGCAGATGCAGCTCGCGCTACGCGTGCAGCGAAGTCTCGTCCCTTCGTTCGGAGTGAGCGCCGCAAGCAGCACCGCGCAGCCGAAAGACGAGGAGGCGTACAACCTGTTCCTTCGGAGCGCGGCCCTGAAGTTCGATGCGAGTAATAACGCCGAAGCGCTGGAGCTGCTGGAAAGAGCTGTCAAGCTCGACCCGTCGTACCCGCCGGCCTGGCACGCTCTGGCGCGACGCTACTATGGCGAGTCCCGCTACGCCAGCGGCAACAGCGCCATGATGGAGAGATGGAGATGGGCGTTGGGACGGGTCTTGGCCCTCGATCCCGATTACGTTCCCGCATCCGCTGGATTGATCCGCGGTCACCTCGAGCAAGGCAACCTTTTCGAGTCGTATCGAAACGCTGAAGATCTCGTTCGCAAGCATCCGGATAGTGTCGACGCTCATTTTACGTTGAGCTACGTCCTCCGATATGCCGGCTTGTTGCAGGAATCAGCCAGCCACTGCGAGACCGCATTCTTGCTGGATGCCCGTACACAGACTTCCGGATTGCGGTCCTGCGCGATCGCGTTCATTCAACTCGCG
>DASPJU010000818.1:0-10695 GCA_035628475.1 Salinarimonas sp.
TGGGCCGGCCATCCGACCCGGCGCGGGTCGAAGACGAGTTCCCCCGAGCCCATTGCCGAGAACGCTCCGGAGGTCGACCGCCTCCTCGAATCCGGCGCCGTGCCGGTCGGCAAGACGACGCTCCCGGAGTTCGGCTGGAAGGGCATCGGCGACAGCCCGCTCACGGGCATCACCCGCAATCCGTGGGACCCGCGCTTCACCACGGGCGGCTCGTCGGCCGGCGCCGGCGCCGCGGCGGCGCTCAATCTCGGGGTGCTGCATCTCGGGACCGACGGAGCGGGGTCGATCCGCATCCCCGCCTCGTTCTGCGGGGTGTTCGGGATCAAGTCCTCGTTCGGCCGGATCCCCGTCCATCCGCCCTCCGCCTTCGCGAGCGTGTCCCATGTAGGCCCGCTCGCCAGGACGGTGCGCGACGCCGCGCTCCTGGTGCAGACCCTCGCCGGCTACCATCCGAACGACATGGGCTCGTCGCACGCGCCCATACCCGACCTGCTGGGAGCGCTCGAGTCGGGCGTGCGCGGCCTGCGCGTGGCCTGGAGCCCGGGGCTGGGCTATGTCGGGCGCCTCGACCCCGAGGTCGAGCGGATCGCGGCGGGCGCGGCCCGCGTCTTCGAGGAGCTGGGCGCCCACGTCGAGGCGGCGGATCCCGGATTCCCGGAGCCGATCGAGACGCTGCGGACGCTGTGGTGGAGCGGGGCCTGGGCGGCGCTGCAGGCCGTTCCGGAGGCCCGGTGGAGCGAGATGGATCCGGGCTTCGTCGCCACGGCCCTCAAGGGCCGCGCCATCACCGGCCCGGACGTGCTCGCGGCCCTCAACGCGCGCGGGTCCCTCCATGCCGGCATGGCCCGTTTCCACGAGCGCTACGACCTCCTCCTCACGCCGACGCTCGCCACCGCCGCCGTCGAGGCCGGCCACGACACGCCTCCGGACGGGCGCTTCGGCGACGACTGGGTGGCCTGGGCGCCCTATTCCTACCCGTTCAACCTCTCCCACCAGCCCGCGGCGACCGTGCCCTGCGGCTTCACGGCCGACGGTCGCCCGGTCGGGCTGCAGATCGTCGGGCCGATCCTGCGCGAGGACCTGGTGCTGCGCGCGGCCCGCGCTTTCGAGCAGGCCCGCCCCTGGCCCTTCCTCGACGAGCCGCGCCATCCCTGACCCCTCCCCCACGACCGAACGCCATGGCCGCCACGAACCTCACCATCGACGCCGACCGCCTCTGGTCGACCCTCATGACCTCCGCCGCCATCGGAGCCGGGCCTCGCGGGGGCTTGCGGCGGCTGACCCTCACGGACGAGGACCGCCAGGTCCGCGACCAGCTCAGGACCTGGGCCGAGGAGGGCGGCTATGGGCTCGTCGTCGATCGCCTGGGCAACATGACCCTGCGCCGGGAGGGCGCCGACCCGTCCCTGGCGCCGGTCGTGATCGGGAGCCATCTCGACACGCAATGGGCGGGCGGCCGCTTCGACGGGGTGCTCGGCGTGCTGGCGGGGCTCGAGGTGCTGCGCACCCTCGACGATCTCGGCATCGGGACGCGGCGCGCCGTCGAGGTGGTGAACTGGACCAACGAGGAGGGCGCCCGGTTCTCGCCGCCCATGCTGTGCTCGCTCGCCTGGTCGGGCCAGGCCACGGAGGAGTGGGTGCGCGCCAGGGTCGACAAGGAGGGAATCCGCTTCGGCGATGCGCTCGACGCCATCGGCTACCGGGGCGAGGCGCCCGTGGGCGGGCGGGCCATAGACTCCTATTTCGAGCTCCACATCGAGCAGGGACCGGCCCTCGACGCGGCCGGAGTGCCGGTCGGGATCGTGGTCGGCGGCTACCCGACCTACGGAGCCCGCATCACGGTGCAAGGGGAGACCGCGCATACCGGCCCCACCCCCATGCACAAGCGCTCCAACGCCCTGGTGGGCGCCGCCATGGTGGCGGTGGCGGTGAACGAGATCGGCTGGGCGCACGCGGAAGCCGACGCGAAGGCCACCGCGGCCCGCATGGACCTCGTGCCCAACCTGCCCGGCACGCTGTCCGAGTTCGCCCAGCTGTGGGTCGACATGCGGGCGCCCGACGCGGCGCGGCTGGAGCGCATGAAGGCGGAGCTGCGCGAGGCGATCGCGCCTTGCGCCGAGCGCTCGCGCACCGGGATCGCCATCGCCGAGGAATGGGGCTTTGGGATCTTCGACTTCGCGCCCGACCTCATCGGCCTCCTGCGCGAGACGGCGGCGCGGCTCGGCGCGGCGACCATGGACCTGCGCTCGCAGGCCGGCCACGATGCCTACCACGTGGCGCGCGTGGCGCCCGCCTGCATGATCTTCACCCCCTGCCGGGACGGCGTCACCCACAACGAGGCCGAGGACATCGATCTCGCCGCGACGGTACCGGGCGTCGACGTGCTCCTCCATGCCGTGCTGGCGCGGGCCAACGGATGAGGCGCCTCACGCGCTTGTGAGCGCACGCCCGTGATCGGATCGTTGATGCTGGCGCCCGGCGCGCTAGCTCCGCGTCGTCGCGTGAATTCCCATCTGGAGACCTTGATGACCCTCAGCCGCCGCACGGTTCTCGCCGCCGGTCCAGCCGCCGCCCTCGCCGCCGGAGCTCCCGCCATGGCCCAGCAAGCCGCGCCCGCCGCGTCGCCGAGCCGTCTGCCCGCGATCTACCGCCTCAAGGTCGGCGACGCCGAGGTCGTCACGATCCACGACGGATCGCGCGGCCTGCCGCTGACGGAGCAATTCGTTCGCAACGCCTCCCTGCCCGACGTCCAGGCCGCGATGGAGCGCGCCTTCCTGCCCAAGGAGCAGCTCGACATCACGTTCACCCCGGTCGTCGTGCGCACGGGCCGCAACCTCGCCGTGATCGACACGGGCTTCGCCGACAACGGCCCTCCGACCGCGGGCGGATTTTTGGCCAATCTCCCGACCGCCGGCATCGACCCAAGCGCGGTCGACACCGTGCTCATCAGCCACTTTCACGGCGATCACATCTCTGGGATGAGGCGGAAGGACGGGTCGCAGGTCTATCCGAACGCGAAGGTGATGGTGCCAGCGGCCGAGTGGGCCTTCTGGATGGACGACGCCCGCATGAACCAGGCGCCAGAGGCCATGCGCGGGTCCTTCGCCCTGGCGCGGCGCATGTTCGCGGATCTCGGCGACCGGCTGGTGCGCTTCGATCCCGACAAGGAGGTGATCCCCGGCATCACCGCGGTCGCGACCCCTGGTCATACGCCCGGCCACACCTCCTTCCTGGTCTCGTCGGGCGGCGGGCGGCTCCTGGTCACCGCCGACATCTCGAACCACCCTGCCCTCTTCGTGCGCAACCCCGACTGGTCGGCGGTCTTCGACATGGACGCCGACCAGGCCCGCGCCACGCGCCGGCGGGTCCTCGACATGGCGGCGAGCGAGCGGATGCAGATCGTGATGTTCCACGCGCCGTTCCCGGCCACGGGCCATATCGCGCGGGCCGGCAGCGGCTACGAGTTCGTGCCCGTGCAGTGGTCGTCGCACACCTGACGGGCCTGTCGGTCCCCGGCCCTCACGGGTCGGCTCACGGCGGGCGGGAGTCGACGCTCCCGCCCGTCCCCGCCGACAGCCCCTCCAGCGTCGCCGGATGGGCGTCGTCCGCCGTCCACGTCAGGAGAATCGGCGTCTCGCAGGATCGCGGGCGCTCGAGCGCCTCCTTGATCGCCGCGCCCTCGCCTCCCGGCTTTCGATGATGCCGACCACCTCGGCGCCCGTCGCGACGGCGCCCTTCCAGGCATGGACCGAGCGCATGCCGGGGATCAGGCTGGCTCAGGCCGCGAGCCCCTCGCGCACCGGCGTCCCGGCCACGCGCAATCCTGTCCCCTCGTCGGGGAAGGTCGTATGGACGACGAGCGCCCGCTCCATGCTATGCCTCTCCCATGGTCGGCCGCGCCAGGGCGCGGCGGCCGTCGGACCATGGTCAGCGGCGGGCCCCTCATGACGACCTCCTTTCGCACGATCGGCTTCGTCGCGAGCCCCACGCCGGAGGCCCAAGCCGCGCTCGCCTCCTTCGCGCGCCTGCATGCCAACGTGCCGCCGCAGGAAGCCGACGTCGTCGTGGCGCTGGGCGGCGACGGGCTGATGCTGCAGACGCTCCACGCCACGATGGGGACGGGCAAGCCCATCTACGGCATGAACCGGGGCTCGGTCGGCTTCCTGATGAACGACTTCCATCCGGACGGACTCGTCGAGCGGCTTGCGGCAGCCCAGCGCAGCGTCATCCACCCGCTCCTCATGACGGCCTACGACCTCGCCGGCGCGCCGCACCGGGCGCACGCCATCAACGAGGTCTCGATGCTGCGCCAGACCCACCAGGCCGCCAAGCTCACGATCTTCGTGGACGGGCAGGAGCGGCTGCCCGAGCTCATCGCGGACGGCGTGCTGGTCGCGACCCCGGCGGGCTCGACGGCCTATAATTTCTCGGTGGGCGGACCGATCCTGCCTCTGTCGGCCTCGCTCCTGGCGCTCACCCCCATCTCGGCCTTCCGCCCCCGCCGCTGGCGCGGCGCGCTGCTGCCGGACTACGCGCGGGTCGCGATCCAGGTGGCCGAGCCCGATCTGCGCCCGGTGAGCGCGACGGCCGACCACAACGAGGTCCGCAAGGTCACCCGTGTCGAGGTCTCCATGGACCGCACCATCGAGCTGGTGCTGCTCCACGATCCCGGCCACGGGCTCGACGAGCGAATTCTCAGGGAGCAGTTCGGGGATTGAAGGGCGCGTTCAGGCCGCCGCGGGCAGCGCGCGCTGGCGGCGGACCTCGTCGGCGATCACCTCGGGCATCGAGGCCAGCACGGCGTCGAGCGCCGCCTCGTCGGCGAGCGCCTCGGCGGTCTCGCGGGCGTCCTCGCGGGCCGCCTCGACCTCGAAGCGCCGCAGCAGGGCCATGAGCTTGCCGGCCTCCGCGGGCGGCAGGTGGGTGCAGGCGGTGAGCACCCGCTCGACCATGCGGCGCGAGAGCACGGCGCCAGCGCTGGCACAGGGCGCGTGCCCCACCTCCCGCAGCGCCGCGAAAGCCGCCTCGAAGGCGGGGCGGAGCGCCTGGGGCAGGCCGGCGCGGGCATAGAGCGGGCCCAGGCCCACCGAGCGCCGGTCGTGCAGGAGCCCCGCGACGCGGGCGGGCGGCAGGCCGGTGAGGTCCGCGAAGGCCGCTTCGGCGAGGACGAGCCCCCGGGACAGGATCGCGCGCAGGATCAGCGCCGGGGTGAGCTGCCCCGAGCGGCGCAGATGGGCGACAAGGCGGCGCGCATCCTCCGGCGACGCGTCCCCGCCGAGCGCCACGGCCGTGCGCTCGCGGGCCTCGCGCACCGCCCGCTCGCACCTCTCCGCCGAGAGCCAGCCGGCGCCGACCACGAAGGCGGAGAGATGGCGGGCGAGCGCGACGCTCACGGCCTGGCGCACGTCGAGGGGCAGGTCGG
Source organism: Salinarimonas sp. (assembly GCA_035628475.1). Classification (GTDB taxonomy): domain Bacteria; phylum Pseudomonadota; class Alphaproteobacteria; order Rhizobiales; family Beijerinckiaceae; genus Salinarimonas_A. The sequence continues at coordinate 5,423 of DASPJU010000818.1, forward strand.
CACGTGCCAGGAGGGCTTCGCGCAGGGCGGCGTTGTCTCCATGGCGCTCGACCATGCGGGCAAGGCTCGCCGGGGCGATCTCGGCGTCGCGGTTGTCGGCGAGGGCGGTGAGCGCCTCCGGGCCGGCGATCTCGGCAAGCGCGGCGCTCACGGAGGCGCTGAGGCGCGGGCGCACCGCGATGGCGATCTGGACGAGGTCGTCCCCGAGCGCCGCGCAATCGACGAGGTCGTGCTCGCCGAGCAGCGGCGAGCGGGCGAGCACGAGCGCCGCGATGTCGCTCTGGTCGTTGGCGAGCGCGAGGACCAGATGGGCCGGCGCCTCGGCGGCGTTGGCGAAGGCCTCCGCCATGGCCCGGCGCACCAGGGGCGAGGGATCGTCGAGCATGGCGGTCAGCGCCGTCTCCGCCTCCCAACGGTCCTCGGGGGAGAGGTCCGCGTAGAGAAGGGTGCGGGCGAGCGCGCTCACGCCGTCGGCGCGCTGGCCGGGCGTGGCGGACCGAACCCAGACGAGGAACCGCCGGACGATCATGAGCCCCTCCGCCAGGTGCTGAAGCGTGCAAGATCCAGTGGCCGCCCGGCCGGCTTCGCGCCGAGATCCGCGGGGCGGGGCGGCGGCAGCGGCACGTCGGCCAGGACCGGCGCGGGAGCGTCGGGAACAGGGTCTGGGCTTCCCGCGGCCGGGTTGGCGCGCGGGAAGAAGCCGCCGAGCGACGCCGTGCGGGCCACGGCCGGCGCGCCGCCGTGGCGCCACAGGCGGGTGACGCTCGTCGAGACGGCGCCGGGGCTGGGCTCGCGGAACAATCCATGGAAGGCGCCGCCCTCCTCGGCGGACGCCCGGAGGGGGCGGTCGGGCGCGAAGGCGGGCGCCGCGTCGATGGGCTTGCCCACGGATCGATGGGCCGCGGAGAGCCCCGCATAGACCTCGCTCGCGCCCCGCGCGCGGCCCGCGCCGTCGAAGAAGATCGAGCGATTGGCGGCCGCAGCGTCGGGGAAGGCCTCGGCGGCGGGCCGGGTCGGCTGCGACTGGGCCATCCGGATCAGGTCGGCGGCGCCGCGCGCGCCCAGGAAATGCGCCACGTAGAGGTCCCCGGCCTGCGGCTCGCGCCCGATCTCGGCCGAGAGGTGGTCGCGGTTGCGCTGGGTGAGCACGCCCGCCATGACGGCCGCGACCCTGGGATCCTCGCGCAAGGCCAGGATCTCGCCCCGGGCGGCCGGGTCCGCGACCGTGTGGGTGCCGTCGGCGCGGGTGGTGATCGCCGCGGCCTCCCGCGAGAGGCCGAGCTTGGGCCCCTCCTGCTTCATGAGGCCGAGCCAGGTCTGCTCCACGAATTGGAACAGGCCGGTGGCCGAGGAGGTGCGGGCGCGCGCCTTGGGGTCGAGTCCCGATTCGCGCTGCGCCGTCTGCAGCAGGTAGTCGAACCCCGTCCCCGTGCGCTCGGCGCCGGACCGGATCGCGTCCACGGTCGCGTTGCGCGGCGCCGGCTCGCGGGCGGGAGGCGTGGTGAACAGGAACATCGCAGACCGTGGCGCGGGAGATCCCAGCGGAAGGCCTTGAGAGTGCGGTCTTTATGGTCAATGAACCGTTAAGCGCCGCGCGAGCCGGCGCGCCAGCCTCGGGACCCACGCCCATGAACGCTTCAGCCGACCGTCATCCCCGCGGGGGCCTCTATTTCGAGGACTTCGAGGTGGGCGCTGTCATGGCCCATCGCCTCACCCGCACGGTGACGCAGATGGACAACATGCTGTTCTCCAACATGACCCTGAACCCGCAGCCCCTCCACATCGACGCGCATTTCTGCGCCACCGAGACGGAATGGGGAAAGCCGCTCATGAACTCGCTCTTCACCCTGGGCCTCATGATCGGGATCTCGGTCAACGACACCACGGTGGGGACCACCATCGCCAATCTGGGGATGACGGACGTGCGCTTCCCCGCGCCGCTCTTCGAGGGCGACACCGTGAACGTCACCACCGAGGTCGCGGGCAAGCGCGAGTCGCGGTCGCGTCCCGATGCCGGCATCGTCGACTTCGTCCACCGCGCCTACAAGCAGGACGGCACGCTGGTGGCGGAGTGCAAGCGGCAGGCCTTCATGCGCAAGCGGCCGGCCGCCTGATGCGCTCCCTCCTCTTCGTCCCGGGCGACAGCGCCCGCAAGCTCGAGAAGGCGCTCGCCAGCGGCGCCGACGCGCTCATCGTCGACCTGGAGGACTCGGTCGCGCCCTCGGCCAAGGCCGAGGCGCGCTCCGTGACCGCCGGCTTCCTGCGCGAGGCGCTGGCGCAGGCTGCCCGGCCGCGCCTGCTGGTGCGCGTCAACGCCCTCGACACGGGGCTCACCGACGCCGACCTCGACGCGGTGATGACGGCGGGACCGGACGGGATCGTGCTCCCCAAGACGGTGGGCGGCCCCGACGTGGCGCATCTGGGGGCCAAGCTCGCGGTGCGGGAGGCGGAATACGGGCTGCCCGACGGCGAGACCCGCATCCTCGCCATCGCGACTGAGACGGCGCGCGGCGTCTTCGCGCTGGGCACCCTCGCCGGGGCGAGCCACCGGCTCTCGGGCGTCACCTGGGGCGGCGAGGACCTCTCCGCCGATCTCGGGGCCGAGACCAACCGGGACGAGACCGGCCGCTATACCGAGCCGTACCGCCTGGCACGCTCGTTGGCGCTCCTGGCGGCCGCGGCCGCGGAGGCCGACGCGATCGATTCGGTCTACACAAATTTCCGCGACATGGAGGGACTGGCCGCCGAGTGCCGGGCGAGCCGGCGCGACGGCTTCGTGGCCAAGATGGCGATCCATCCGGCGCAGGTCCCGGTCATCAACGAGGCTTTCGCCCCGGCGCCGGCCGAGATCGAGCGCGCCCGCGCCATCGTGGCGGCCTTCGCCCAGAAGCCCGGCGCGGGCGTCGTCGCGATCGAGGGCGAGATGATTGACATGCCGCATCTGAGACGCGCCGAGCGCCTGCTGCAGCGGGCGTGAGGGCCCCCTGTCATTCCGGGGCTCGGCCAAGCCGAGAGCCTGGAACCCACGACCGGCCTCCGGCCGACGCCGGGCTCCGGTCGTCCTGTCTCACCCAGCCGTGGGTTCTGGGCTCCTCGCCGCGCTCGGCCCCGGCATGACGATCATCGCGAAACACGAGAGCTCCATGACCACCGACCCAGCCATCCTCGACGCCCTGCGCTCCGTCACCACCGCGACCCTCACCACGGTCCTCCTCAAGAAGGGCCTGCGGCGGGTGTGGATCGACGGCGCCAGCCCGTTCTTCAACGCGGACGAGCGGGTGGTCGGCCCCGCCTTCACGCTGCGCTTCGTCCCGGCCCGCGAGGACCTGGCGACGCCCGAATCCTGGTCCTCGCCGCGCTCGACCCGCGCGGCGATCGAGGACATGCCCGAGGGCTGCGTCGCGGTCGTGGACGCCATGGGCGTGGGCGACGCCGGCATCTTCGGCGACATCCTCACGGCCCGCATGAGGAAGCGCGGCGTCGCGGCCCTCGTCACGGACGGCGTGGTGCGAGACGGGGCCGGCGTCGAATCGACGGGCCTGCCGGTCTGGTGCTCGGGCGTCGCGGCGCCGGCCTCGGTGGCGGGCCTCACCTTCGTGGGCTGGCAGGAGCCCATCGGCTGCGGCGGCGTCGCGATCTTCCCCGGCGACATGATCGTGGCGGACGGCGACGGCGCCGTCGTGATCCCGGCGGCGCTCGTGGAGGACGTGGCGAGCGCGGCGGTCGAGCAGGAGCGGCTCGAGACGTGGATCATGGGAGAAGTGGAGCGCGGCGTGCCGCTGCCCGGCCTCTACCCGCCCGATGCCGAGACCCGGGCGCGCTACGAGGCCTGGCGCGACAAGGCCTGAGCCTTGTTCTTCTATGCCTCCAAGATCGCGTGGTTCTTCGCGACGCCGTCAAACCTCATCGCGAGCCTGATCCTCCTCGGGCTCGCCCTGGCGCTCGCCCGGCGCACCCGCCGGGCGGGGCTTGCCCTGGCGCTCGCCGCGACGGCGCTGCTCTTCGTGGCGGGCCTGTCGCCCCTCGCGAGCCTCCTGATCCTGCCCCTCGAGGAGCGCTTCCCCGCCTTTCGCGACGACGGGCGCCCGGTCGACGGCATCGTCGTGCTGGGCGGAGCGGTGCAGAGCGACGAATCGGTGGCTCGCGGGCAGCTCGTGGTCAACGAGGCGGCGGAGCGCTTCATCGCGGCCCTCGAGCTCGGGCGCCGCTACCCCAAGGCCCGGATCCTGATCTCGGGCGGAGGCGGCTCGCGGCTCCTGGGCGAGGACCCGCCGGAGGCCGACGTCGTCGCCGGTCACCTCGAGGCGCTGGGCCTCGAGCGCTCCCGCATGATCCTGGAGAACCGCTCCCGGACCACGAGCGAGAATGCGCGGCTGTCGCGCGCGCTGGTGACGCCCGGGCCCGGCGAGCGCTGGCTTCTCGTCACCTCCGCCTGGCACATGCCTCGCGCCGTGGGGAGCTTCCGCCAGGAGGGCTTTCCCGTGACGCCCTACCCGGTCGACTACCGGACCGCCCGGGAAGGCGCGCTCACGCCCTTCGGCTTCGTCTCGGAGGGCCTGCGCCGGCTCGACATCGCGACGAAGGAATGGGCCGGGCTCGTCGGCTATTACGCGGGCGGGCGCACGGACGAGCTGTTCCCCTCGCCCTCGGGATCCGACGGCAGGGTCAGCCGGTAGACGCCGCGGAAATCGTCGGGGTCGACGAGGCGCCCCTTGCGCAGGATCGCGACCCGGCCCTGCTTCATCAGGCGCACCGCCACCTGCCGCACGGGGTGCATGAGAGGGCTCCACCCGTCCGGATGCGGCCCGCCCAGGTCCCGCGCCACCTCGGACGGGCAGATCGTCTTTCCGGGCCCGCGCTCCGCCACGAGCGCGAGCAGGCGCTCCTCGATGCGCTCAGGCGAAACGGTCGGCCGTGGCATGGGCGGCTCCTGGTGCTGGCGGGAGGTACAACGCGGATCCAGCCACGACCGTCGACCCGGGGCGGAGCGCGGCGAGGAGCCCATAACCCGCGACCAGGCGAGCGGGCAAATGGACTCGATGCGACCGCCGCACTCGGTGGCAGCGTCGGGGCTCCGCCTCGCGGCCCCGGAGCGACATGACCGCTTGGCGGTCGAATCCCCTCACCCTGGACCCCGCTCCCCCCGCGAGAGGGGCGGGTCCGCCAGCGCCCCGACGGCATCCGACGCGAACTGGCGGCGCCACATGACGAAGAGGACGGCGGCGGTGGTGGCGAGGAGGACATAGGGTCCGACGAACCAGCCCAGATAGGCG
>DASPJU010000819.1:0-2221 GCA_035628475.1 Salinarimonas sp.
GGCTCTCGGCGACCGCGGCTTCCTGATAAAGGACTGTAGCTGGGAAGGCGTTCCGACGGATCTTTCGGTGTCGCCGATCGGTGTCATCCCGGAAAGTGACCAATCGGTTACGTCGGACGGCGGCACGAAGTATGACGGCGAGAAGGTGCGCCTCGAGCTGGTGCCTCCCGACGCCATCACGGCCCTGGCGACGGTCCTCACCTTCGGCGCCCGCAAGTATGCCCCTTGGAATTGGGCGAAGGGCTTCGAGTGGAGCCGCCTCTACGGTGCCCTGCAGCGGCACCTGAATGCTTGGTATGCCGGGGAGCACAAGGACCCCGAGACGGGCTACAGCCATCTCTGGCACGCCCTCTGCTGCCTCGTCTTCTTGACCGTTCACGAGATCCGCGGGCTGGGCAAGGATGACCGCCCGAAGCTTGGAGGTGCATGATGTTGGGACTTATTTGTCTTACAGGTTGGGGATACGCGGCCTTGCTAGCGCTGGCGGCAGTCGGCATTCTGGCGGGCGGCTACGTCGCATTGATGGGGCTGGACGCCTATATCGATAAACGGGAGCGGCTGCGCGCCCGCGAGATCAAGGGCGTCTGCAACGCCTGGTGGAACTCGGCGGATAGTCCCGAGCTGCGTATCTTCAACGCCCGGTTCGATGACATGAGGCTCCGCCTGGCGAAGTTCGAGGATGCCCAGAGAGAAACCGCCATGAAGCTGTCCAAAGTGTGGCACTGGCAGGAGGAGCAAGATGATGCCCTCGACGTCCTGCAAACGAAGGCTGCGAGGAGGAAGAAGTGATGACGCGCGCTGAAGCCTGCACATGCGTATCCTGCCGCGAGATCGCGGACCTCAAGCGGCAGCTTCGGGCATGTCACCTAGCCCTGAAGATGGCCTGCGGCTGTGAGAGCACTGAGTTCGGCTTCGAGGAATGTGAGCGCCATGAGAAGCAGAGCGCCGAGCTGGCCCAGGCGCAGGGGGAGCGGGATCAGTATCGAAAGGCACTGGAGATGGCTGTCGAGGACTATGCCACCGACGTGGGCGAGCGCGGCTTCGGGGAGATGTGGCTTCGCGAGTATCTAGCTTCTGCTGACCTCGCCCCGCCCGCCGCTTCAGAACCCGTTACGGGGCGTCAGGAATCGTTACCGCCCGCGTCCGAGCCCACGCCCGCGCAGGGCGCCAAAGTCGAGATTACGGACGTGCTTCATCTCGCGGACGCCAATGACTTGTGGGCGCCGTTGCGGCCGGTCATCGTCAAGCTCTCTGAACACGCATCCCGGCTGCGCTCGGTCGGGCTGGAGCCGGAGGTCGTCAGCCACATGTCTGAGCGGGGGTTGGAGATTGCGGTGCGGCCCAAGCCGTCGGTGACGCCCGCGCAGGGGAAGCCCGGGGGGGAGGCTGGCCAGGCCCGCATCCGCGAGTTGGAAGTGTCGAGGGAGCGCATGGCTCGCGTGGTGGTGGACAGGGAGTGGTTCGACGGCGGCAGTCCGGACAAGTGCAACTACGGCTGCGGAGCCGAGCGTATCTGGGACACCGAGTGGGTCGTAAATCCGCCGCACTCGTCGGGATGCCCCGTTGTCGAAGCCCGCGCCATCCTGGCACCTGAAAAGTAGGCAATATCACCTATTCGGGAGGTAGGTCATGGGATTTGGAGTCAACAAGGAAGAGGACATCGTGGCGCGCACCCAGCGAGTCGTTGGCGGGGATTTCGGCTATGTCATCGACGCCGAGACCTCAAGCCATTGGATGGACTTCCGGGTGTTCTCCATCGTGGGACGAAGCTCGATGGCCCCTGACTCCACGCCCTCGTTTGTTCGCGCCGAGGACAACCCGCACGGCAACAAGATGACCGACGACCTCGCGAAGGCACAGCCTATGTGTTCTGGCTTCATCAAGTGGGACGGCTGCTTCCAGGTCACGGAGTTCGACGACATGCCGCTGCACTGGGACTCGCTGATCAACGTGAAGGCGTTCAGTGACCTCTTCCCGGCCATTTGGGCGCTGGCCGACGAGATCATGCCGAACTTCCAGGGGTAAGCCATGAGTAACAATCTCCTCACCGCAGACGAACTGGCGTCCCTCCTCCGGACCTCCCGCAGGGCCGTCTATATGATGCAGTTGCGAAAGCAGATCCCCGGTGCGATAAAGGTCGGTCGGCGGCTCCTCTTCGACCGTAAGGCGGTTGAGAAGTGGCTGGGGGTGAGGGTGGAGGCGCAGCATGGGCATCAAGATA
>DASPJU010000820.1:0-5677 GCA_035628475.1 Salinarimonas sp.
TCGCGCTCTACATCGCGACCAACGTCTCGATCGTCTTCTCGCTCAACCGCAACCTGCTCGCCCTGGCGGCGGCCACCAAGGAGGCGAAGGCGCTCGCCGGGACCCTGCAGCAGCGCAACGTCACCCTCGACACCGCCATCAACAGCATGACCCTGGGGCTGGCCATGTTCGACGCGGCCGGGCGGCTCGAGGTCCACAACCGGCAGTTCGAGGCGCTCCACCGGATCGATCCGCCCGCCGCGAAGGGGGAGGACGCCTCGGCCCTCGTGGCGCGTCTCGCCGGGCGCCTGAGCGCGGGGGATGCCGGGGTCCTGCGCGATCGCCTGGCCGTGGTGCTGCGCAGCGGGACGGCCGAGGCGTTCGAGATCCGCACCGTGGACGGCCTCACCTTCGCGATCCGGGTGGAGCCGACCCCGGGCGGCGGCATCCTGATGCTCACGGAGGACGCCACGATCCGCAAGGCCACGGCGGCGCAGATCGAGTACATGGCGGCCTTCGACGGGCTCACGGGGCTCGCCAACCGCTTCACCTTCAACGCGGCGCTGGCCCGCGCCTGCGACCCGGCCGGGCCGGAGGGCGGGCGGGCGGCGGTCCTCTATGTGGACGTCGACAACTTCAAGGGCGTCAACGACACCCTGGGGCACGAGATCGGCGACGCGCTGCTGCGCCAGGCCGCCGCCCGGCTGCGCGCGACCTGCCCGCCGCAGGTGCTGCTCGCCCGCTTCGGGGGCGACGAGTTCGTCCTTCTCCTGCCGGACGCGACCGGGGCCGAGGGCCTCGCCCAGGCGATCTGCGCGGCCTTCGCGGAGCCCTTCGCCATCGGGGCGCGCCAGATCCCGGTCACGGTGAGCGTGGGCCTGGCGCTCTGGCCCGAGCACGGCCGGGCGCCCCAGGAGGTGGTGAGCGCCGCCGACATGGCGCTCTATGCCGCCAAGGCGGCCGGGCGCAACCGCGTCGCGGTGTTCGCCCGCTCCATGGCCCAGGACGTGGAACGTCGCCGGGCCCTGGAGGTCGAGCTGCGCGCGACCCGCGACGGGCGGGACCTCGAGCTGCACTACCAGCCGCTGATCGACCTCACGACGGGGTCGGTGCTGGGCTTCGAGGCGCTGATGCGCTGGCGCCACCCCTCCAAGGGCATGATCCCGCCCTCCGACTTCATCCCGCTGGCCGAGCAGACGGGCCTCATCGCCGAGATCGGCGAATGGGCGCTGCGGCGGGCCTGCGCGGACGCGGCCGCCTGGCCGTCCGAGGCCACGGTGGCGGTCAACGTGTCGGCGCTGCAGTTCCGGGACGCCGCGCGCCTGGTGCGGGCGGTGCGGCGGGCGCTCACCGAGAACAGGCTCCCGGGCCGCCGCCTCGAGCTCGAGGTGACGGAATCGGTGCTCATCGACGATCCCGAGACGACCCTGAAGGCCCTGCGCAGCCTGCGAAAGCTCGGCGTGCGGGTGTCGCTCGACGATTTCGGGACGGGATTCTCCTCGTTGGCCTATCTCGCCCGGTATCCGTTCTCCAAGGTGAAGATCGACCGGTCCTTCGCCCAGGCGGTGACGCGCGACCACGCCTCGCGGGCGGTGATCGAGGCGGTGTGCGGGCTCGGGCGGCGCCTGGGCCTGCGCGTCGTCGTCGAGGGCATCGAGACGGAGGAGCAGCTCGAGGCCCTGCGGGCGCTGGGCGCCGAGCAGGGCCAGGGCTATCTCTTCGGCCGTCCCGCGCCCGTGGGCACGCTCTCCTTCGCCGCGCGGGCGGCGGCCTGAGCCGCCGCGCCGGGGGCTCGCCTCACTCCGCGGCCACCGCGGCCCGGGGCCAGGACGGGGCGCCGGGGGCCGCGCGCGCGAGGATCCGCTCCTGGGCGTGGGCGATGCGCTGCAGGCGGGAGATCTCCACCGGGCGAAGCGCCAGCATGTGGTCCACCCAGGCATCCGCCCCCGCGGCCAGCGAGCGCCGCCAGTCCCCGGTCTCGCGGGCGAGCGCCGCGAACAGGCCCGCCAGCGCGCGCTGGCGCGGGGCGTTGCGCCGGGCATAGTCGGTGATCCAGGCCTCGCCGCTGCCGGCCGGGACCACCTCGTCCACGAGGTTCAGGCCGGCGAAAGCCCGCGCGTCATAGGTCTCCCCGGAGGTGAGGACCTCCTGCGCCACCAGGGGCGAGACGCGTCGGCACAGCACCGAGGTCGCCGTGATCGGGAAGTGGTTGTAGTTGATCTCCGGGTAGCAGAAGCTCGCGCCCTCCTCGGCGATCATGACGTGGCAGGCGCGGGCCGGATCGATGCCGCCCCCCAGCGCCTTGCCGCCCACCGTGGCGAGCGTCACCACGCGGCCGCCCAGTCCCGACATGTTGTTGGCCACCACCTCGGCCGCGAGATGGGCATATTCGCTCAAGGCGGCCCGGTCGCCCGTCGCGAGGCAGTCGAGGTAGAAATCGATGTCGCCGCCCATGGAGAAGAAGGGCCCGCTCGACCTGTAGGCGAGGAAGCGCGGGGCGAGGTCCTGCGGCAGCAGGGTCCGCTCGATCACGCCCTGCACCTTGCGGACGCTCTCGATGAGGTTGAGGGTGAAGACAGGCTTCGGCTCGGGACGCAAATCGATCCAGAGCACGCCCGTCTCCGCGTCGTAATCGATGTCGATTTGCGGGAGCGGGCCGGCGATGACGTTGATGACGTCCTTCACGTTAAGGATCTTGGTCTGAGCGGAACCCTCGAAATCCATGATATCAGCCCCTTGATACGCAGACATCTGTTCTCTCGTTGCTTGAATACGCGCTAGAGTTTAGGGAACTTTAATGAAGTGTAAACAAAGAAGGCGCAGGATGGTTAACGCGGCGCAGGGCAAGCCTGCGTCGCGCCGCGCGGGCTCCTCGACGGGACGGATCAGGCGGAGCGCAGGAGGCCGCGCAGCTTCTGCGCGAGGTCCTGGGTCTGGTAGGGCTTGGGCAGGATCTCGACGCCCTCGTCGAGGCGCACGTCCTCGCCGACATAACCCGTGGTGAGCAGCACGCCGATGCCGGGCTGGAGCTTCCGCACCTCGCGGGCGAGATCGACCCCCGTCAGCGGGCCCGGCATGGTCACGTCCGAGAACACGAGATGCACGACGTTGCCGTCGCGCAGCTTGGTGAGGGCCTCGTCGCCGTTGGCGGCCTCGCTCACGGTGTAGCCGAGCGTCACGAGGGTCGAGACCGCGACTTGGCGCACCGCGGGGTCGTCCTCCACCACGAGGATGGTCTCCCCGTTGCCCTCGGGGGGAGCCTCGCTGACCGCGGGGGCGGCCACCGCCTCGGGCATGCGGTCGGTGCGCGGCAGGAGGAGGCACACGGTCGTGCCCTCGCCGGGCCGGCTCTCGATCTCGACCCGCCCGCCCGACTGCTGGGCGAAGCCGTAGATCATCGACAGCCCCAGGCCCGTGCCCTTGCCGCTCTCCTTGGTGGTGAAGAAGGGCTCGAACACCCGCTCCAGCACGTCGGGGGACATGCCCTCGCCCGTGTCGGACACGAACACCTCCACGAGGCCGGGGGCGTCGGCGGCCTCGCCCTCCGCGGTCGCCCGGTCGCGCACGCCCACCGTGAGGCGCCCCCCGCCGGGCATGGCGTCGCGGGCGTTCACGGCCAGGTTGATCAGCGCCGTCTCGAGCTGCGAACGGTCGACGAAGACGGGCGAGACCGTGGCGGCGATGTCGACCACCACCTCGATGCGCTCGCCCAGGGTCCGCCGCACGAGTTCGACGATGGTGGGAACGAGGGCGCGCAGGTCCGTCACAGAGGCCTGGAGCGACTGCCGGCGCGAGAAGGCGAGGAGCCGGTTGGTGAGGTCGGCGCAGCGGCGCGCGCCCTCCATGGCCATGTCGGCGCGCCGATGCGCCGACTTGTTGTCGCCGAGCGAGCGCTGGAGCAGCTCGAGGCTGCCCATCACCACGGCCAGCATGTTGTTGAAGTCGTGGGCGATGCCGCCCGTGAGCCGCCCGATCGCCTCGAGCTTGCTGGCATGCAGCAATTGCTGCTCGAGCTGGCGCCGGTCGGTGTTGTCGAGCCAGAGCCCGAAATAGTCGCGCGGCCGCCCCTCCTCGTCGCGCACCACGACGAAATGGTCGAGCAGGGTGCGCTCGGTGTCGTCGGCGCAGCGGAAGCGGTACTCGAGCGTCACGGTGTCCCCCGCCATGTTCCGCAGCTCCCCCATGACGCGGTCGTGGTCGTCGGGGTGCAGGCGGGCCTGCCAGAAGTCGAGGGCGCGCTCGAAATCCTCGGGCGTGAACCCCGTGATGCGGGTGACGCTATCGTTGGTGAACTGGAGGCGGCGGTGATCCTCCTGGAGGGCCGCGGTGTAGAGCGCGATCGGCAGGGCGCCCAGCACCAGGGACTGGTGCTCGTCGCGCCGGCGCAGGGCCTGCTCGGCGGCGAGCTTCTCCCCCCGCACCCGCAGGTTCTCGAGGAGCAGCCGGCGCTCCTCCTCGGCCGCGCGGCGGATCTCCTCCGTCTTGCGGTAGAGGTCGACGAGCACGTCCACCTTCGATTTCAGGATCAGGGGCTCGATGGGCTTGAAGACATAGTCCACGGCGCCCGCGGAATAGCCCCGGAAGACGTGGACGTCGTCCTTGTTGAAGGCCGTGAGGAAGATGATGGGGACGCGCGACGTGCGGGGGCGGTTGCGGATGAGGCCCGCGAGCTCGTAGCCGTCCATCTCGGGCATCTGCACGTCGAGGAGGACGACGGCGAAGTCGTGGCGCAGGAGGTGGCGCAACGCCTCGCGGCCCGAGCCCGCCGTCACGAGCTCGATGCCGGGCGCCCCCAGCATGGCCTGGAGGGCGAGCAGGTTGCGGGGATCGTCGTCGACCGCGAGGATCCGGGCGGCGATCGGCTCGCGCGGTCCCCCCGAGCCGGGCTCGGCCCGGGGGAACGCCGCTCGGACGTCGAGATCGTTCATGCCGGCCGTCCGGCCGCCCCCTCGGGCGCAGCCCGGTCGGCCTCGACGGGATAACGCTCCGCCCCGTCGCCGCGGGCGGGACCGGCGAGCTGGGCGCGCATCACGGCGAGGAGCCCGTCCATGTCGATGGGCTTGGAGACGTAGTCGTCGGCGCCCGCCTCGATGCACTTCTCCCGGTCGCCCACCATGGCCTTGGCCGTGACCGCCACGATGGGCAGGTCGCGGAAGGTTCCGAGCTTTCGCACCTCGCGCATGGTCTCGTACCCGTCCATCTCGGGCATCATGATGTCGACGAGCATCAGGTCGATGCCGGGCGTCGCCTTCAGCCGCTCGATGCCCTCGCGGCCGTTCTCGGCGAAAACAACCTCGAGGCCTTGCTGTTCCAGGGCCGCCGTCAGCGAGAAGATGTTGCGCATGTCGTCGTCGACGACGAGCACCTTGCGTCCGGCCAGCCCTTCCCCGCCCGTCCGGGGCGCCCGCTCGACCACGATCGACGGCGTCGACCCCGGGGCCTGCTCGCGGATCGACTGGTGCAGGAAGGCCGAGGTTTCCTTGAGCAGGGTCTCGCTCGACGCGTCGCCCTTGATCACGACCGTCGAGGCGATCTGGGCGAGGCGCCGCTCCTCCTCCGGCCCGATGCTGCGGCCCGTATAGACGAGGATCGGCAGGCTGTCCCCGCCCCGGGTCTTGCGGATGCGCTCGATGAGGTCCGCGCCGGCCATGTCGGGCAGGCCCAGATCCACGATGGCGCAATCGAAGCGGCGGGCCTG
>DASPJU010000821.1:0-2516 GCA_035628475.1 Salinarimonas sp.
CGGTGCGCCCCTGGGGCTGTTGCTGCTCCATCGAGCCGCCCCCGCGCGACACCATCTCGGCGCCGCCGATGAGGAGGCGCGGGTCGATGCCGAGCGCCCAGCCGGCCAGCGTCAGGACGATGACCGCGCCGATCCCGAGGCCGCCGCCTCGCGCCATGCCGCCGCCCATGCCGCGGCGGTCGTCGACATTGTCCGATGACCTGAAGTCGTCCCAACGCATCGCGTGCCTCTCGCCCTAGCGATCCATCAAGTCGCTGGAAAGCGCGCCGGTTCCCGGCGGGGTGGCGCGCCAAGCTTGGCCGTCAGGGGACGGGGGAAGGCGTGCGGGGGCGCACGCGCGCCGGCGGGACAGGCGCTCCCCTTTCCCCTGGAAGGGGGAGGGGCCGGTGGTGAGGGGGGAGGACGGCCGTCCGGTGGTCTCCACCCCCTCATGCTGAGGAGCCCGCGCCAGCGGGTGTCTCGAAGCACGCACGACGCCTGCCACATACGTCCGGAGATCCAAGGACGCGCCCTTCGAGGCTCAGCTCACGCTGAGCACCTCAGAGCCTGCCCCCACGAAGGCGGGGGACGAGGGTCGCAGAGGGAGTCCGCATTCCTAGTCTCGGTCAGGCTCTCAGGAGGAGGGGGAGAGGGTGGGATCAAAGGGGTGAGGCGCTAACCTCCCCATCGTGTCACCCCTCACCCCGGCCCCCCTCCTGTCGGGAGAGGGGAGGCGCGCCCTCATCCCTCGTCCAGCGCCTTGCGCAGCGCCCGGAAATCCCGCCAGGCGTAGCGCTTGTTGATGGGCTGGCGCAGGAGATAGGCCGGGTGCAGCGTCGCCAGCGCGCGGATCTCGCGCTCGCCCGCGCGGTAGGGGAACCAGCGGCCGCGGGTCTTCGTGATGCCCTCCTTGACCCCCAGCAGCGCCTGCGCGGCGGGTCCGCCGAGGCAGACCAGGATGTCGGGGCGGGCGAGCTCGATCTGGCGCTCGATGAAGGGGCGGCAGATCGCCACCTCCTGGGGGGTCGGGGTGCGGTTGCCCGGCGGGCGCCAGGGCACGATGTTGGCGATGTAGACGCCGCTCCGGTCGAGGCCGATGGCGGCCAGCATGCGGTCGAGGAGCTGGCCCGAGCGGCCCATGAAGGGCTTGCCGATCCGGTCCTCCTCGGCGCCGGGGGCCTCGCCCACCAGCATCACCCGCGCGCCCGGCACGCCGTCCGCGAAGGCGACCTGCTTGGCCGTCATCCGCAGGGCGCAGCCCTCGAAGCCCCGCACGATCGCCTCGAGCTCCTCCAGCGAGGCGGAGCGGCGGGCCCGCTCGCGGGCGTCCTCGGCGGCGTCCGTGGCGATGGACGCGGCGGGCGAGAGCGCGGGCCGGGCGGTGGGCTGCGGCTCGCCCCGGGCCGGGGCGCGGCGTGGGGCGGGCTCTGCTGCCGAAGGGGCCTGCGCCTTGCGGGCCCGGCGGGCGGTCTCGTCGGCGAAGCGGTCGCGCGGCGTCTCGTCGAGGGCAAGGTCGACCCCCGCCTCGGCCTGGAAGTCGAGAAGCGCGAGCAGGGCGGCGCGGGCGGCGGGATCGCTCATGGCCTCTATGTAAGCCGTTCCTGTGGTGAAACAACGCGTTCGGGCGGTGCAACGCTTGCGCGCTCCGGGACCAAACAGCACAGTGCGCCCGGCCGAATCTTGAAGGTTGCAGGCGGGTAGTTCATATATGAACTATCGAGTGGTCCAGGGAGTGCGCTGGTGAGCGACGAGGCGATGGAGCTTCCCGAGCGGGAGTCGATGGAGTTCGACGTGGTGATTGTCGGCGCGGGGCCGGCGGGCTTGGCCGCCGCGATCCGGCTGAAGCAGATCGCGGCGGAAGCGGGCTCCGACGTCTCGGTCGTGGTGGTCGAGAAGGGCTCCGAGGTCGGCGCCCATATCCTGTCGGGCGCCGTGGTCGCGCCCCTCGGCCTCGACGCGATCGCGCCCGAGTGGCGGGACGATCCCGACATGCCCCTCAAGACCCCGGTGACCCGGGACGAGTTCCTCTATCTCGGGCCGGCGGGCGGCGTGCGGCTGCCCAACATCCTCATGCCCGACCTGATGAACAACCACGGCAATTACATCGGCTCGCTGGGCCAGATCTGCCGCTGGCTCGCGACCAAGGCCGAGGGCCTCGGGGTCGAGATCTATCCGGGCTTCGCGGTCGCCGAGATGCTCGTCGACGATCAGGGGCGGGTGGTGGGCGTCGCCACGGGCGACATGGGCATCGGCCGCGACGGCAAGCCGACGCCTAACTTCACCCGGGGCATGGAGCTGCGCGCCAAGTACACGCTCCTGGGCGAGGGCGCGCGCGGGCACCTGACCAAGCAGATGATCAAGAAGTTCGAGCTCGACCGGGGCCGCCAGCCGCAGAAATACGGCATCGGCATCAAGGAGCTGTGGCAGGTGGCGCCGGAGAGGTTCCGTCCGGGCCTCGTCCAGCACTCCTTCGGCTGGCCGCTGGACAACCGCACGGGCGGCGGCTCGTGGCTCTATCATTACGGCGACGGCCTCGT
>DASPJU010000822.1:0-8687 GCA_035628475.1 Salinarimonas sp.
AACCGCCGACCGTCAGGTTGCCCACCGAGATCACCGGGACCCCTGCGTCGGCGCCGGGGCGCTTCATCCGGGCGGCGAGGAGCGAGTGGCCGCCCAGCTCCGTGAAGAAGTCGGCCTCGAAGGGGATGGCCTGGTTGCCGAAGACGCGCTTGGCCGCCACGAGCAGGGCGGCCTCGGTCTCGTTGGCGGGCATCTCCTGGACGTCGCCCGGGTCGCCGACCGCAAGCGTCACGGCCTTCAGCGACTTGCGGTCGACCTTGCCCGAGGAGAGCCGAGGCAGGGTGTCGACCACCTCGAAATGGTTGGGCACCATGTAGGGCGGCAGCTGCTCGCGCAGGTCGCGTCGCAGGCGGCTCTTGTCGAGGCCCCCGCCCCCGGGCACCAGGAAGGCCACCAGCCGGTCGATGCCCTCGTCCTGGCGCAGCACCACGGCGGCCTGGCCGACGCCGGGCTGGCGGGCGAGCTTCGCCTCGATCTCGCCGAGCTCGACCCGGAAGCCGCGGATCTTGACCTGGTCGTCGATGCGCCCGTGGAAGACGATGTTGCCCGCCTCGTCCAGGCTCACCGCATCGCCGGAGCGGTAGAGGATCGGGTCACGACCGTCGCTCGCGAAGGGGTTGGGGATGAACTTGTCCGCGGTGAGCTCGGGGCGCTTGAGGTAGCCCTGCGCCACGCCCGGGCCGCCGATCAGGAGCTCGCCCTGCGCGCCGGGCGGCACGGGGTTGAGCGCCTCGTCGACGATGTAGGCCGTGTAGTTGGGGATCGGCTTGCCGATGGTGACGCGGTCGCCTGGGCGCATCTCGGCCACCGTCGCGACCACGGTCGCCTCGGTGGGGCCATAGGTGTTGAACAGGCGCCGCCCGCCCGTGGCCCAGCGCTCCACGAGGGGCTGGGGCAGGGCCTCGCCGCCGAGCAGGACGAGGCGCACGCCCGGCATGTCGCGGGTGATCATGGCGAGCAGCGTCGGCACCGTGTCGAGCACCGTGACGCCCGCCCCCGCGATGAGCTCGGGCAGCCGCTCGGCGTCGCCCATCATGGCCGGGGTCGCCACGAACAGCGTCGCGCCCACGAGATAGGGAACCCAGATCTCCTCCATCGAGAGATCGAAGGCGACCGACGCCCCCTGGAAGACCACGTCGTCCTCGTGGAAGCCGTAGACCGCGTTGGCCGAGCGCAGGAAGTGGCAGATGTTGCGGTGGCTGACGACGATGCCCTTCGGGGTCCCGGTGGAGCCCGAGGTGTAGATCATGTAGGCCGGGTGATCCGGGGTCAGGCCCGGCGCCCGCGCCGGCAGCGGCGCGCCTGGGGTGGCGAGACCCGCCGAGGTGAGGACGGGGCGGCCCAGCCCCGCCACCTTGCCGACGAGCGCTTCCGCCGTGAGCAGGCCCTTGGCGTCGGCGTCCTCGAGGCAGACCGCGATGCGGTCGGCGGGGGCGTCCGCGTCGAAGGGGAGCCAGGCGGCGCCGGTCCTAGTGATGGCGATCTGCGCGATCAGGAGCTCCGCGCCGCGGGGCAGCCACAGGCCCACCACGTCGCCCGGCCCGATGCCGCGGGCGACGAGGCCGCGCGCGACCGCGTCGGCGCGCTCCTCGACCGCGCGATAGCTGAAGGTCTCGAACCCGAAGACGAGGGCCGGATGGTCGGGGCGACGGGCGACGGTGGCCGCGAAGATCTCGGGGAGGACCTCGTCGCGCAGCAGGTCGTCGCGGCGCTCGCCCACGAGACGCGTCGGGGACAGCGGACCGGCGTCCTCGGTCCGGACTCCCCCGCCCTCAGTGAAACCGTTCATACGCACCCTCGCTCGGCCCGCCGCTGCGGTCGCGCGGCCGGCCCCTCAATCGATCGCCGGACGTCATCCCCCGCCGCGCGCGGACTCGTTCAAGGCCGCCTCCGGTCGCGAGGGGCGCGTGCGTGTCCGTCTTCTACGGCGGACGCGTTGTAACACGTCGGCACACCGGTCCAAACAGGGTTTAGACGGTCTTGAAATCCGGGATTTCGCCGTCCTTCGGCGGCCTTCACCTCAGATCCAGGCGAAATCCCCGCCCTGGATCGCCAGGACCCGCCCCTGCCAGATGTCGAGGCGCGCGGCCTGGCGCGGGTCCATGCCGCACAGGTCGTTCAGGAGCGCCCGCGCCACGCCCCCGTGGGAGACCACCACCGCGTCGCCCCCGAGCCCCGCCAGGACCGGCCGCACGCGCTCGACGAGGCCCGCATAGCTCTCGCCGCCCGGCGGCACGAAGTCCCACTTGGCGACCTCGCGCGCCGCGGCGCCCTCCGGATCGCGGGCCCGCACCTCCGGCCAGGTCAGGCCCTCCCAATCCCCGAAGGTGATCTCCTTCAGGCGCGGATCGAGACGGTAGGCGCCGGGCGCCAGGCCCATGGCGGCGCGCAGGAGCTCCATGGTCTCCCGGGTGCGCGCGAGCGGGCTCGCGACGTAATCGAGGGCGGCGGGGTCGGGCGCGAGGCGCAGGAGCGCCGCCCCCACCGCGGCCGCCTGCTCGCGGCCGCGGGCGTTGAGGGGAATGTCCCGCTGGCCCTGGAGGCGGCCTTCGGCGTTCCAGTCGGTCTCGCCGTGCCGGACGAACAGCAATCGCTTGGGGGCAGGGATCATCGCGCTCGGTCCGAGGCAGGAGGTCGCCCGGTCATAGGCGCGTCGTCGGCGATGCGGAAGCCCCGTGGGGCGACGCGGTGCTCCCATTTCCCCGGCTCGGGCTCGCGACGGGACATCGCGGCCCAAGACATGTCGCGCGGACGCGGCTCCCGGCTCCCCGCTTGTCCATGTGGCGGATCAGGGACCTGGGGACCGTCCGGCGCTCCCGAGGGCGCCGGACGGACTCGGGGGGAGTCGCGGGGCTTCAAGTCGGCCGGCATCTGCGGCAAGGTGGGAGGCCTCGGGATCGGAGGCTTCTCGTCGGGGGTGGTCGATGTGCGTGCTGCCGGGTGTCGTCCTCACGCTGCTCACGTGCATCGCGCCCGTGCACGACGCGGTCGCCGCTCATTTGAGGCCCGAGCCCGAATGGACCGTGAGCGTCGAAGCCGACAAGGCGAGCCTCTTCGTCTTCTTCGATCGACGGCGCGGCGATACCAGGTACGACCACGTCTCGGTCGCCTGCAAGCAGGGGGAGCTCTATCTCTCGTTCTCCTACAAGCATTTCCCGTCGTCGGACTACGATACGGGCCCGTTCACGGTGACGAACGGCGCCGGCCGGACAACCATCGAGGGGCACGTCGGGGGCGCCCCCGAACGGACGAGCGCCTTCAAGTTCTTCGAGGCGTCCGAGCGATCGACGTTCAACGATGTCGTGCAGATGCTCTATGACGGCGGCACGGTCCTGGTGAGCGTGTCGGAGACCCAGGAGCCGTTCAGGTTCAGGTACTCGCCGAAGCCGGAGGAAATCCTCCGGTTTCACCAGGCCTGCGCGAGGTTCTGATCGGGACCGGCCGGGGCGCCGCCCTCACTCCCGGTCGAGCGACAGATCCGGCGCCTCGGGGTTCTTCATGCCGACCACGTGATAGCCCGCGTCCACGTGGAGGATCTCCCCCGTCATGCCCCGGGCCATGTCGGAGGCGAGGAACGCCGCCGTGCCGCCCACCTCCTCGATGGTCACGGTCCGCCGCAGGGGCGAGTTGTATTCGTTCCATTTCAGGATGTAGCGGAAGTCGCCGATGCCGGACGCGGCGAGCGTCTTGATGGGGCCCGCCGAGATGGCGTTGACGCGGATGTTCTGGGGCCCGAGATCGGCCGCCAGATAGCGCACGCTCGCCTCCAGCGCCGCCTTGGCGACGCCCATGACGTTGTAGTGCGGCATCCACTTCTCGGCGCCGTAATAGGTGAGCGTGAGCAGCGAGCCGCCCTCGCGCATGAGCTTCTCGGCCCGCTGGGCGACCGCCGTGAAGGAATAGCAGGAGATCAGGAGCGACTTGGTGAAGTTCGCCTCGCTGGTCTCGACATAGCGGCCCGTGAGCTCGTCCTTGTCCGAGAAGGCGATGGCGTGGACCACGAAGTCGAGCCGACCCCAAAGGCGCTCGACCTCCGCGAAGACCGCGTCGATGGAGGCGGCTTCCGTCACGTCGCAATGGCCGACCACGAGCCCGCCGACGCTCTGCGCCAGGGGCTCCACGCGCTTGCGCAGCGCCTCGCCCTGATAGGTGAAGGCGAGCTCGGCCCCCTGCTGGCGCGCCGCCTGGGCGATGCCCCAGGCGATGGAGCGGTTGTTGGCGAGCCCCATGATGAGCCCGCGCTTGCCGGCCAGAATGCCCGAAGCCGTCGTGTCCGCCATGAAGCACCTTGAGCGAAAGAATGGTCGTGAGGCCCGCGGGCGGGGCCTGTTTAGCCGACGCGGAGGCCCCCTGTCATCCCCGGCGGGGACGGCGGCCCTCCTAATCCGCGATCCCGTCCCGCCCCTCGACCGCCATGAGCGTGGCGGTGAGCAGCGCCACCGCCTTGCGCGCGCCCGCGCGCTCCGCCTCGACCTCGGCCTGGGCGATCACGAGGGTGCGCCCCGCCTTGACCACGCGCCCCCGCGCCACGAGGCGCTCGCCCCCGGCCGGCGCCATGAGGTTGATCTTGAACTCGACCGTGAGCACGCCCGCCCCCGCCGGCATGAGGGTGAGGCCCGCGAAGCCCGCCGCCGAATCGGCGATGGCCGCCACCGCCCCCGCATGGGCGAAGCCGTGCTGCTGCGACACCTCCGGGCGGATCCGCATCGCGATCTCGACCTCGCCGGGCCGCACCGCCAGGAGGCTCGCGCCCAGCGTGTCCATCAGCCCCTGCCGGGCGAAGCTGCGGGCCACCCGCTCGGCATAGTCGTCGGTCCCGGGCGTCACGCGGCGGCCTCCAGGCCGGCGCGGCGGACGTGGTCGACCGCCGCGCGCAGGGTCTCGAGCCCGGCGCCGGGCTTCACGGCCTCGGTGGCGAGGTGCCGGCGATAGGCCCGCGCCCCGGGACGGCCCGTGAAGAGGCCGAGCATGTGCCGGGTGATGGAGGCGAGGCGCACCCCCTCCGCGAGCCGGGCCGCCACGTAGGGCTCGTAGGCCTCGACCGCCGCGAAGGCGTCCGCGTGCGGGGCCGCCTCGCCGAACAGCCCGTCGACGTGGAGCAGGAGCTCGGGCTCCTGGTAGGCCGCGCGCCCGACCATGACGCCGTCGACATGGGCGAGCTGGGCCCGCGCCTCGTCCATGGTACGGATGCCGCCGTTGATCGCGATCGGCACCGCGGGATACGCGGCCTTCAGGCGGTGGACGATGGCATAGTCGAGGGGCGGGATGTCCCGGTTCTCCTTCGGGGACAGGCCCTGGAGCCAGGCTTTCCGGGCATGGACGATCAGCGCGTCGGCGCCCGCCGCCAGCGCCCGCCCGGCGAGCCCGAACAGGGCCTCCTCCGGATCCTGATCGTCGACGCCGATGCGGCACTTCACGGTGACGGGCACCGCGACCGCCCGCTTCATGGCCGCCACGCCCTCGGCCACGAGATCGGGCTCGCGCATCAGGCAGGCGCCGAAGCGCCCGTCCTGCACCCGGTCCGACGGGCAGCCGACATTGAGGTTCACCTCGTCGTAGCCGAACCCTTCCGCGATCCGCGCGGCCTCGGCGAGCTCACGGGGATCCGACCCGCCGAGCTGCACCGCGACCGGGTGCTCCTCGGGAGAGAAGCCGAGCAGCCGCTCGCGCGGCCCGTGGATCACGGCGCCGGTGGTGACCATCTCGGTATAGAGCCGGGCGCGCCGCGACAGCCCCCGGTGGAAGACGCGGCAGTGCCGGTCCGTCCAGTCCATCATGGGGGCAACGGAGAACGCCCAAGGGCTCGGCGTCCCACCCCGCCCGGCCTGATCCACGCTCTGCCCCATCGGCTCCAAGACCCGCCAGCCTCCGCCCCGGCGCGACACCGCCGGACGAGCGGCATATAGGCCCGGGCGCGCGATCCCGCGAGTCCGGGGGACGCCTAGCCCCGCCCCAGGCAGGCCCGGTACAGGCTCATGCGCGGCGTCGCGCCCCCTTGGGCGCCGAGCGCCTGGTCGCGGCAGTCGCGTGCGCGCTCGCGGGCGGCGGGGCCGGCCTGGCGCTGGGCGTGGAGCCGAACCCGGGCGACGTCGATGCGCCGCGCCGTCGTCTGCACCGCGTCGCTGATCGGCGCCCGGATGGTCTTGGCGACCTTGCGGGCCCGCGGGGCCGCGTCGGCGACGCCCGCCACGGGCGCGAGGATCAGGGCGACGGCAAGGAACACGCGCAGGCGCATGGCGGTCTCGGCAATCCCGATGTCAATATGCCGGCCACCATGGCGCCGCTTGGTGAAGACGGGGTTAAGGGCGCTCAGCGCACCTGCGTGCCCGCCGGGCAGCGCACGAAGGCCTCCGCCTCGACCCGTTCGCGGCGCACCTCGAGGCGCCCGTCGGGGCGCAGGCGCAGCGCGATCAAGGGTCGGCCCGGCGCGGGCCTGCTCTCGCCCTCCTCCGCGACGGACGCCCGGCCGCGATGGACCTCGCCGGCGCGCTCCCAGCGCCGCACCGTCCAGATCGAGGCGTAGAAGCCCACCGAGCCGGGGGTCACCTCGACGCGGGAATCGGTGTTGCGTCCCGCCTCGTCCCGGCAATCCTCGGCCTCGGGCGCCCAGACGCCCAGCATCGCCTTCGGCAGGGTGACGGTCCGCGCGGCCGCCGGCGCGGCGGCGAGGGCGAGCGCGAGGGAGAGGACGAGGCGGGGCATGGTGGACCTCCGGCGGGGACGCGCGAAGCCAAGCATGGCCGTTTCCGGGTGTCGACGCCCCTTCTCTGCCTCGACCCCCGCCTCCCCTTGCGCGAGCCCGCCCGCTGGTTCACATCCCCCCGACCGCTCCCCGGAGGCCACCCGTGATCCGCACCGTCCCGACCACCCCCTTCCCCGACCAGAAGCCCGGCACGTCCGGCCTGCGCAAGGCGGTGCCCGTGTTCCGGCAGCCGCGCTACCTGGAGAACTTCGTCCAGGCGGTGCTGGACGTGGCGGGCGCCGACGGCAGGACGCTGGTGGTGGGGGGCGACGGGCGTTTCCTCAACGACCACGCGGTCGGGGTCATCCTGCGCATGGCGGCGGCCAACGGCGTCGCGCGCGCGGTGGTCGGGCGCGGGGGCCTGCTCTCGACGCCCGCCGTCTCGGCCCTGGTGCGGGCGCGGGGCGCGCACGGCGCCATCGTGCTCTCGGCGAGCCACAATCCGGGCGGTCCGGAAGGGGATTTCGGGATCAAGTACAACGTGGCCAATGGCGGGCCGGCGCCCGAGGGCGTCACGGCCGCGATCCATGCCCGCACCCTGTCCATCGACGCCTACCGCATTCTCGAGGGGGGCGAGGCGGATCTCGACCGGCTCGGCGAGAGCCGGCTCGGCGCCATGACGGTCGAGGTGGTGGACCCGGTCGAAACCTATGCGGGGCTGATGGAGACCCTGTTCGACCTCGACCGCATCGCCGCCATGATCCGCGGCGGCTTCCGCATGCGCTTCGACGCCATGAGCGCCGTCACGGGGCCCTATGCCAAGGCAATCTTCGAGGGCCGCCTCGGCGCGCCGGCCGGGACCGTGCTCAACGGCACGCCGCTGCCGGATTTCGGCGGCCACCACCCCGACCCGAACCCCGTCCACGCCGCCGAGCTGATCGGGATCCTCGGCGGGCCCGACGCCCCCGATTTCGGCGCCGCCTCCGACGGGGACGGCGACCGCAACCTCATCGTGGGGCCGGGCCTCGTCGTGGCCCCGTCCGACAGCCTCGCGGTGCTGGCCGCCAACGCCCATCTCGCCCCGGCCTATGCCGGCGGCCTCGCCGGGGTCGCGCGCTCCATGCCGACGAGCCGGGCGGTGGACCGGGTGGCGGCCAGGCTCGGCATCCCGGCCTACGAGACGCCCACGGGCTGGAAGTTCTTCGGCAACCTTCTGGACGCGGGGCTCATCACCCTGTGCGGCGAGGAGAGCGCCGGCACGGGCTCGAACCACGTGCGCGAGAAGGACGGCATCTGGGCCGTGCTCCTGTGGCTCAACGTCATCGCGGCGCGGGGCGAGGGCGTGGCCGACATCCTGCGGGGGCACTGGGCCACGTTCGGGCGCGACTATTATGTCCGCCACGACTACGAGGGCGTGGCCACGCAAGCCGGCGAGGCCGTGATGGCGGGCCTTCGCGAGGCGCTCCCCCGCCTGCCCGGCCGCAGGGCGGGCGCGCTCACGGTCGCGAGCGCCGACGAGTTCGCCTATACGGACCCGGTCGACGGCTCGGTCTCGACCCGCCAGGGCATCCGCATCCTGTTCGAGGAGGACGCCCGCGCCGTGGTGCGCCTGTCGGGCACGGGCACGTCGGGGGCGACGATCCGGGTCTATCTCGAGCGCTACGAGCCCGATCCCTCGCGCCAGGGGCTCGACCCGAACCAGGCGCTGGCCGACGTGGCGGCGGCGGCGCGGGCGATCGCGGATCTCGAGGCGAAGACGGGGCGCACGGCGCCCGACGTGGTGGCCTGACGAGAAAGGCCCGCCTCGCGGCGGGCCTCCCCCTGTCGTCCCGCGAGGCGGATCGCCTCAGTTGAGCATCTCGTCCGTGCCCTCGTCGGTCGCGGGGCCGCGGGCGATCGGGACGCCGACGCCGTCGCGGTTGTAGATGTCCTCGCGGAACTGGACGAGGCCGTCGGGGGTCGCCCAGGCCGTGATGTAGGTCCAGTAGACGGCGACCGGCGAGGA
>DASPJU010000823.1:0-3930 GCA_035628475.1 Salinarimonas sp.
TTCGGGGGCTCGAAGACAGTGACCATGGAGCAGCGTCGTGGCGGGTGACGGACGAAACGTGGCGGTGATCGGCGGAGGGCTCGGAGGGCTCGCCGCGGCCTGCGTGCTGGGCGCGCGGGGTCACAAGGTGACCCTCTACGACAAGAACGCCTGGATCGGCGGCAAGGCGGCGGTGCTGCACGAGGGCGGCTTCCGCTTCGATATGGGCCCCACCATCCTCACCGTGCCCCGCGTCCTCCGCCGCATCTTCGGCGAGGCCGACCGCCGGCTCGAGGACTATCTCGACCTCGTGCGGCTCGACCCGCAATGGCGCTGCTTCTTCGACGACGGCTCGCGCGTCGACCTCATGGAGGACATCCCCACCATGGCGGCCGCCATGGACCGCTTCGCCCCCGGCAAGGGCGCGGGCGAGGGCTATACCCGCTTCCAGGAGATCGCGGCGCACCTCCACGGCGTGTCGGACAAGTTCTTCTTCTGGAAGGCGGTCGAGGACCTGTTCGACACGATCGACATCAAGGCGAACTTCAGCCCCTCCACCATGCGCGACGTGATCTCGCTGCGCATGGGCTCCTCGGTCGCGGGCACGATCCGGGGCAAGGTGAAGGACGAGCGTCTCGCCCAGATGCTCGACCACTTCACGCAATATGTGGGCTCGAACCCCTACGCCGCGCCGGCGGTCCTGTGCTCCATCGCCCACATGCAGGCCGCGGAGGGCGTCTGGTATCCCATGGGCGGCACCCGCGCGGTGGCGGAGGCGCTGGCCAAGCTCGCGGGCGAGCTCGGCGCCGACATCCGCACGGGCGTCGACGTGAAGGGCATCGAGGTCGAGAACGGCACGGTGCGCGGCGTGCGCCTCGAGGGCGGCGTCGAGCGCTTCGACTCGGTCGTGTCCAACATGGATTCGATCCGCACCTACAAGGAGCTCATCGGCGGCGACGTCGGCGCGCGCTTCGAGCGCAAGGGCTACGAGCCCGCCTGCTCCGGGGTGGTGCTCTATCTGGGCCTCAAGGAGAAGTACGACCACCTCGCCCATCACGACTTCGTCTTCTCCCGCGATCCCGAGGAGGAGTTCGAGTACATCTACAACCGCGGCGAGCCCGCTCCCGACCCGACCGCCTATCTGGCAGCCCCCGCCGTCACGGATCCGAGCGTGGCGCCCGAGGGCGGCGAGGCGCTCTACGTCCTGGTCCACACGCCATATCTGCGCCCGCACCACGACTGGTCGAAGATGTTCGCGCCCTACCGGCAGAAGATCATCGACAAGCTCAAGCGGACGGCGGGGCTCGACGACCTGGAGGAGCGCATCGTGGTGGAGCGCCACCTCACGCCCCAGGACATCCACGACCGCTACCGGGTGCTCAACGGCGCCATCTACGGGCTCGCGAGCCACGGGCGGTTCCTGGGCGCCTTCAAGCCGGGCAACCGCTCCCGCCAGGTCCGCGGCCTGTATCTCGCCGGCGGCGCGGCCCATCCGGGGCCCGGCATGCCCATGGTGATGATGTCGGGCTGGATCGCGGCCGATTCCCTCGACCAGGACGCGGGCGGAACGCAGGCGCTCAAGGATGCGTCGTGAAGGCGGGGCTCACCTCTCCCCGCCATGCGGGGAGAGGGCTCCAGGCCCCCTCGCCGGGGCCTGGAGCGAGCGCGGCAGCGCGAGGGTGAGGGGGCCTCGACGATGGCGCTCCATCCTGAGACACCCCCTCACCCCCGCTCCGCCGACGCTCCGCTCGCGTCGCCTGCCGATGCGCAGGCGACGCCCTCTCCCCGCCCCGCGGGGAGAGGAGGGGCCGACCGCCTCGCCGCCCGCCTTCCCACGGCCGAGCGCCCCACCGCCCGCCGCAACCCGCACCTCGTCCGCTTCTTCGCCCTCTATTTCCGCCGCTTCTTCCTGCGCCACATGAACGCCCTGCGGGTCGCGCGCTGGGGCCGGCTCGGGGTGGCGCGCGGCGAGGGCCCGGTCGTGATCTATTCCAACCACCCGGCCTGGTGGGACGGCGCGACCTACGTGCTCGGTGCCACGCTCTTCCTGCCGGGCCACGAGAGCTACGCGCCCATCGATGCCGGGATGATGCGCAAATACGCCTTCTTCGGCCGCATCGGCGCCTATGGCGTCGATCTGGAGAGCCCCGCCGGCGCGGCCCGGTTCCTGGCGGCCTCCGCCGACATCCTGTCGCGCCCGGACCGGGCGATCTGGCTCGCCGCGCAAGGGCGCTTCTCGGACCCCCGCGAGCGGCCCGTCGGCCTCAAGCCCGGCATCGCGCGGCTGCCCGAGCTCAACCCCGGCACCCTCTTCGTGCCGCTCGCCGTCGAATACGGTTTTTGGGAGGAGCGCGGCGGGGAGGCCTTCCTCGCCTTCGGGGCGCCCATGCGCGGCGCCGACCTTCTCGCCCTCGACCGGCCCGCCCGCCGCGACCGGCTGGAGGCGGCGTTGACCGAAACCCTCGACCGCCTGAGCGCCGACGTCGTGGCACGCAACCCGGAGCGGTTCGAGACCGTTCTCTCCGGCCAAGCCGGCATCGGCGGCGTCTACGATCTCTGGAAGCGCCTCAAGGCGCGGGCCCGGGGCGAGGCCTTCGACCCCTCGCATGGAGGACGGCCATGACCGCACTCGCGCTTGCCGCCCTGGCGCTCGCCGCCCTGCCGGCGATCCTGGGCTTCGTGAACCTCTCGCTCATGCGCACCCCGCGCCCGCGCCGCTGCCCCGACGGCACGCTCGTCTCGATCCTGATCCCGGCCCGCAACGAGGAGGCCAATATCGGGCCCGCCGTGGAGGCGGCGCTCGCCTCCCGGGACGTGGCGATCGAGGTCGTGGTGATGGACGACGGCTCGACCGACCGGACCGCCGCGGTCGTGGCCGGCCTCGCCGCACGCGACCCGCGCCTGCGCCTGGAGAACGCGCCGCCGCTCCCCGAGGGCTGGACCGGCAAGGTCCATGCCTGCTTCCGCCTCGCCCAGGCCGCGCGGGGCACGCATCTGCTCTTCGTCGACGCGGACGTGCGGCTGGCGCCCCGAGCGGCGGCGGCGCTCGCGGGGCACGCGGCCGCCACCGGCGCCGCCATGGTGAGCGCCGTGCCGCGCCAGGAGATGCGCAGCCTCGGCGAGCTCCTCACCGTGCCCTCGATCAACCTCCTGATGCTGGGCTACCTGCCGGTGGCGCTGATGCGCTCGCGGCCCGACCCCAGCCTCGGCGCCGCCTGCGGCCAGATGCTGCTCGCCGAGCGGGAGGCCTATGTCCGGGTCGGCGGGCACGAGGCGATCCGCACCCGCATCCACGACGGCATCCAGCTCGCCCGGCGCTTCCGCGAGGAGGGCCGCAAGACGGACGTGGTGGCCGGCGCGGAGCTCGCCACCTGCCGCATGTACCGCGGCCTCGCCGAGGCCTGGGCGGGCTTCGCCAAGAACGCCCACGAGGGCATGGCGACGCCCCGGGCCCTGCCGGTCTGGACCGTGCTGCTCTTCGGCGGCCACGTGCTGCCGCCGCTCCTCGTGATCGCCTCGGGCGGCGCCTCGGCGCTCGCCTGGGCGGCGCTCGCCCTGTCGCTGGGCATCCGCGCCGCCGTGACCCTGGCCACTCGGGAGAGCCCCTGGTCGATCCCGCTCCACCCCCTCACGGTGGCGGTCGGGCTCGCGATCCAGTGGACCTCGCTGGTGCGGGCGCGGCGCGGCCGGCCCGCGGGCTGGCGCGGGCGGCTCTATCCGGCGGGGTAGGCGGCTCCTACCCCGCGGCCCGGTTCATCGGCACCACGTTGTGGAGCGTCTTGTCGGCGCCCTCGAAGAAGCGGCGGATGCCGCGCGCGGCCTGGCGGATGCGCTGCTCGTTCTCGACCAGCGCGATGCGGACATAGTCGTCGCCGTGCTCGCCGAAGCCGATGCCCGGCGCCACCGCCACGTCCGCCTTCTCGACGAGAAGCTTCGAGAACTCGAGGCTGC
>DASPJU010000824.1:0-2610 GCA_035628475.1 Salinarimonas sp.
ATGTAGGCCGGCACGCGCCGAGGCGGCCGGCGTCGCGCGCGTCCTCACGATCTCGACCCACGTTGCACGGTTCGACGGCTATCGTGCGCTGGCCGAGGCCGACGCCCGGGTCTTCTTCAGCGTCGGCACCCATCCCCACAATGCGGGCGACGAGCCCGACGTGCCGGCCGAGCGGATCGTCGAGCTCTCGAGGCATCCGCGCTGCGTCGCCATCGGCGAGGCCGGCCTCGACTACCATTACGACCGCAGCCCCCGGGACGTGCAGCGCCGGGTGTTCCGCACCCATATCGCGGCCGCGCGGGAGAGCGGGCTTCCCCTGGTGATCCACGCCCGCGAGGCGGACGACGACATGATCGCGATCCTGGGCGAGGAGATGGACCGCGGGCGATTCCAGGCCGTGCTCCACTGCTTCTCGTCAGGCGCGCGCCTGGCCGAGATTGGGGTGGAGCTTGGGCTCTACGTGTCGTTCTCGGGGATCGTGACCTTCAAGCGCTCGACCGAGCTGCGCGACATCGCGGCGCGGGTTCCCCGAAACCGGCTGCTGGTCGAGACCGACGCGCCCTATCTCGCCCCCGAGCCGCACCGGGGCAAGCCCAACGAGCCCGCCTTCGTGGCGCTCACCGCGGCGCGGCTCGCGCAGGCCGTCGGTCTCCCGCCCGAGGAGCTCGCCCTGACGACGACCGCCAACTTCTATCGGCTCTTCGCGAAAGCCGCCGCTCTCGACGGCGTGGGAGCCCCATGAGCGTCCGCCTCACGATCCTCGGCTGCGGCTCCTCGGGCGGCGTGCCGCGCGTGGGGTCCGGCTGGGGCGCCTGCGATCCCGCCGAACCGCGCAACAGGCGCCGGCGCTGCTCCGTGCTGGTGGAGCGGGGGGAGGGCGACGCGGCGACGCGGGTGCTGGTCGACACCTCGCCGGACCTGCGCGAGCAGCTTCTCGGGGCCGAGGTGACCCGCCTCGACGCCGTGCTCTTCACGCACGAGCACGCGGACCACACCCATGGGATCGACGACCTGCGGCCGCTGGCGCTGCGCGGGCGCGGGCGCCTGCCGGCCTACATGGACGACGAGACCCGGGCCTCCCTTCGTCCACGCTTCGCCTATTGCTTCGAGACGCCGCCGGGCAGCGAGTATCCGCCGATCCTGGAGGACCGCCGGATCGAGCACGACCGGCCCGTCGAGGTCGACGGTCCGGGGGGCGTCGTCGCGGCGCTTCCCATCCCGGTCCGGCACGGCGGCATCGGGGCGCTCGGATTCCGTTTCGGAGCCGTCGCCTACGTGCCGGACGTGAGCCACATGCCGGCCGAAAGCGAGGCGCTGCTCTCCGATCTCGACGTGCTCGTCATCGACGCGCTGCGCTACACGCCGCACCCGACGCATTTCTCGGTTGCCGAGGCATTGGCGCTGATCGAGCGCGCCCGCCCGCGCCGGGCCGTGGTGACGAATCTCCATACCGATCTCGACTACGCGACGCTTGCCGGCGAGCTGCCCGAGGGCGTCGTGCCGGCCTACGACGGGATGATCATCGAAGCGGCGCTCCCCTCTTCCGGATGGGAGAGGGGGCGGACGTGAGGGATCACGCAGGGAGGTGATCTCCACTTCCCCGCCGGATGGGCGAGGGTTCGGGCGCGAAGCTCCCACCGCGCCACCCTTACCCCCGGCCCCTCTTCCATCCGGGAGAGGGGGGACGCGCGCGGCGGGGCGGGGCGTCGTTGGAGGCGAGCTCCTCCAAAATCGGGCAGTCCGGGCGGGCGTCGCCGTGGCAGTGCTCGGCAAGGTGGCGCAGGGTACCGGTCATGGCCTGGAGCTGGCGGATTTTGTCCTCCAGCACGCCGACATGCTCGAGCGCGATGCGCTTCACGTCCGTGCTGGCCCGCTCCCGGTCGCGCCAGAGCGCGACGAGGTCGCGGATCGCCTCGAGCGGAAAGCCGAGATCGCGGGCCCGGCTGACGAAGCGAAGCGTGTGGACCGCCGCCTCGTCGTAGACCCGGTAGCCGGATTCGGTGCGCGCCGGGCGGGGCACGAGCCCGATCGACTCGTAGTAGCGGATCATCTTGGCCGATACTCCCGATGCCGCCGAGGCCTCGCCGATGGTCATGGCGCGACCTCCCGGGGCGGGGCGAAGGCGCGCAGGCGAAGCGCATTGCCGAGCACGAAGACGCTGGAGAGCGCCATGGCGCCCGCCGCCACGATCGGCGAGAGCAGGGTGCCGTTCACGGGGTAGAGCGCGCCGGCCGCCACGGGGATCAGGACGACGTTGTAGGCGAAGGCCCAGTACAGGTTCTCCCGGATGTTGCGGATCGTGGCCCGCGACAAGCCGATCGCGGTGGCGACGCCGCGCAGGTCGCCCGACATCAGCACCACGTCCGCGCTCTCGATGGCGATGTCGGTGCCGGTGCCTATGGCGATCCCCACGTCGGCCGCAGCCAGCGCCGGCGCGTCGTTGATGCCGTCGCCCACATAGGCCACCCAGCGGCCGCCCTCCTGGAGGCGCCTCAAGGCCTCGACCTTCCCGCCCGGCAGGACCTCGGCCACCACGGTGCGGATCCCGAGCCGCGCCGCGACGGCTTCCGCCGTGCGGCGGTTGTCCCCCGTGATCATCGCGACCTCGAT
>DASPJU010000825.1:0-14195 GCA_035628475.1 Salinarimonas sp.
GACATGCGCGGCGAGATGCTCGCCGCCATGGCGGCCATGGGCGTGACGGTCGAGAAGCACCACCACGAGGTGGCCTCGGCCCAGCACGAGCTCGGCATGAAGTTCGACACCCTGGTCCACATGGCGGACCAGATGCAGATCTATAAGTACGCCATCCACAACGTGGCGCAGTCCTACGGAAAGACGGCGACCTTCATGCCGAAGCCGGTCTATGGCGACAACGGCTCCGGGATGCACGTCCACCAGTCGATCTGGAAGGGCGGCAAGCCCCTCTTCGCGGGCAACAAGTACGCCGACCTTTCGCAGGAGTGCCTCTGGTACATCGGCGGCATCATCAAGCACGCCAAGGCGCTCAACGCCTTCACGAATCCGTCCACCAACTCCTACAAGCGCCTGGTTCCGGGCTATGAGGCCCCGGTGCTGCTCGCCTACTCGGCGCGGAACCGCTCCGCCTCCTGCCGCATCCCGTGGACGACCTCGCCGAAGGCCAAGCGCGTGGAGGTCCGCTTCCCCGACCCGACCGCCAACCCCTACCTCGCCTTCGCGGCGATGCTGATGGCCGGCCTCGACGGCATCCAGAACAAGATCGATCCCGGCGCGGCGATGGACAAGGATCTCTACGATCTGCCGCCCCGCGAGCTGAAGAAGATCCCCACCGTGTGCGGCAGCTTGCGCGAGGCGCTGGCCAACCTCGACAAGGACCGCGCCTTCCTCCGGACCGGCGGCGTGTTCAACGACGACTTCATCGACAGCTTCATCGAGCTGAAGATGACCGAGGTGGCCCGGTTCGAGATGACCCCGCACCCGGTCGAGTTCGTGATGTACTACTCCTGCTGAGCCCGGCTTCAGCACTCTCCCGGTCGCGGTTCAGCGACCACCCCAGCCGGAGCCGCAAGGCTCCGGCATTTTTTCGTGCTCGCTCCCAGCGCTCCGGCGCTGCGCGGTGCGAATGGCTCTCCTTCCGCTGCGGAATGGCCCACCGGTCTGGTCACGATCGGCCCGCCGCGTCAGCGCACGAAATTGAGAGATCCCTGTCCTGTTGCGCCCGCGAGTGCTTCAATCGAACTCAGCCAGAATACACATTCGCGTCATCGTGCCGCGCCTGCCCCTTCAGGTCCGCTAATCCCGGGAACATTGTCGGCGGCCCCCGTGTTGTTTGGCCAACGGAGCGATCTCCGATCCAAGAACACATCAGGAGCTTACAACGTGAAGAAGCTGATTCTCGCGGCCGGCACGGCCGTCCTCCTCGCTGGCCCGGCCTTCGCCCAGGCGAATCTCGCCCCCTATGCCGACTCGCTCGAGCGTACCCAGGGCAACCAGTCGCATCTGGGCGGCGACAACCAGCAATCCGGCGGCCCGCGCGAGTCGCAGCGGGACGGCTATGGCCTTCAGCCCCGCGGCGTGATCGTCGGACAGCCCGGCGTCGTCATCGTCGATCCGGTCGAGACCGGCAGCATCGTGCGGGCGCCCGGCGACTTGTCGGTGCCGGGCTCGGCGACCGCCGATCCTTTCGCCCGCACCCAGGGCAACAACGTCCATAGCGGCTCGGACCTCACCCCGTCCTTTCAGCGGGGCACGAGCCAGCAGTCCGGCGGCCCGGCCAACGAGCTGATCCCGCAGCGCTGAGCCCCGGCTCGGCCAAGAGCGAAGGCGCGCCGCGAGGCGCGCCTTTTCGCGTTTGAGGGGATCCAAGCAGCCCCTCGCGAGTCATCTACTCGCGGCGCTCCGTTCACGGCGCAGCCGGAAGCTTGGCCGTTCCATCGCCCCTGTGCCACAAGGGCTGTGGGCCCCCAACCGAAAGTCACGCCCGTTGGCCAGACGCCTGAAACCCGCGCCCGCCCTTCCCTCCCGCGAGGAGGTGATCGCGTTCCTCAACGGCGCCACGGGCAAGGTGGGCAAGCGCGAGATCGCCCGCGCCTTCGGGCTCGGGACGGGCGAGAAAGCCTGGCTCAAGGCTTTGCTCCAGGATCTCGAGACCGACGGTGTGATCGAGCGCCGCCGCCGCACGGTCCACCGCGCCGGCCGCCTGCCGCCCGTCGTGCTCGCCGACATCGTGTCGCGGGACGCGGACGGCGAGCTCATCGCCGAGCCCTCCGAGTGGATCGCCGACGAGGCGGGTCCCGCCCCGCGCATCGTGCTGGTGGCGGGCCGGCGGCCCAGGCCCGGCGCGCCCGTGGCGGGCCTGGGCGACCGTGCCCTGTTGCGCGTCGAGCCCACGGGCGACCCGGACGGTCCGGCCTATTCGGGCCGGGTCACGAAGATCATCGCCAAGAAGGCGGCGCAGGTGCTGGGCGTCTATCGCGCGCTCCCCGAGGGCGGCGGTCGCCTGATCCCGGTGGAGAAGCGCTCGCACGGGCGCGAGCTCGCCATCGCGCCTGGCGACGAGGGCGGGGCGAAGGACGGCGATCTCGTCGCGGTCACCACCGTGACGGGCGGCCGCTTCGGGCTCACTCATGCCAGGGTCCGCGAGCGGCTCGGCTCGCTCGCCACCGAGAAGGCGGTGAGCATGGTGGCGATCCACGCCCACGCGATCCCGCACGTCTTCTCCCCCGCGACCCTCAAGGAAGCCGAGGCCGCGCGGCCCGTCGGCGCGGAGGACCGCGAGGACTGGCGCGACCTGCCCCTCGTCACCATCGACCCGCCGGACGCCAAGGACCACGACGACGCGGTCCACGCGACGCCGGACGCCGATCCCGGCAACGCGGGCGGCTACGTGCTCACGGTCGCGATCGCCGACGTCTCGGCCTATGTGCGCCCCGGCTCCCCCATGGACCGGGAAGCCCTCGAGCGGGGCAACTCGGTCTATTTCCCGGACCGGGTCGTGCCCATGCTGCCCGAGCGGATCTCCAACGACCTCTGCTCACTGAGGCCTCTCGAGGACCGGCCGGCGCTGGCCGTGCGCATGATCGTGGGCGCGGACGGGCGAAAGAAGCGCCACAGCTTCCATCGGGTGCTGATGCGCTCCCACGCGCGTCTCGCCTATGCCCAGGCCCAGGCCGCCATCGACGGGCGCACCGACGAGGTGACGGCACCGATCCTCGACACGATCCTGCGCCCGCTCTGGGCCGGCTACGAGTGCGTGAAGCGGGCGCGCGAGACCCGCGAGCCCTTGGATCTCGATCTCCCCGAGCGCAAGATCCTGCTCAAGCCGGACGGCACCGTGGACCGGGTGACGGTCCCGGAGCGCCTCGACGCCCACCGCCTCATCGAGGAGTTCATGATCCTCGCCAACGTGGCGGCCGCGGAGGCGCTCGAGGCCGCCAAGACCCCCCTCATCTACCGCGCCCACGACGAGCCCTCCCTGGAGAAGATGCGCAGCCTCGGCGAGGTGATGGCCTCGATCGGGCTCAAGCTGCCGCAGCAGGGGGCGCTGCGCCCGGGGCTGTTCAACCGCATCCTGCGCTCGATCCAGGGCTCGGAGAACGAGATCTTCGTCAACGAGGTGGTGCTGCGCACCCAGGCCCAGGCCGAGTACACGGCGGAGAACTACGGCCATTTCGGCCTCAACCTCAGACGCTACGCCCACTTCACCTCGCCGATCCGCCGCTATGCCGACCTCGTGGTGCATCGCGCCCTGGTGCGGGCGTTCAAGCTCGGCGAGGGCGCGCTGCCCGGGGACATGGACGCGGGGAAGCTCGCCGAGATCGCGGCCTCGATCTCCGCCGCCGAGCGGCGCGCCATGGCGGCGGAGCGCGAGACCGTCGACCGCCTCATCGCGGGCTTCCTTGCCGATCAGGTCGGCGCCACCTTCGACGGCCGGATCTCCGGCGTCACCAAGGGCGGGCTCTTCGTGAAGCTCGCCGACACGGGGGCGGACGGCTTCATCCCGGTGGCGACAATCGGTGACGACTACTTCCGCTACGACGAGGCGCGCCACTCCATGACGGGCGAGCGCACCGGCGAGAGCTATCGGCTCGGCGACGCCGTACGGGTGAAGCTCGTGGAGGCCGCGCCCGTGGCGGGCGCGCTGCGCTTCGAGCTCGTCTCGGAGGGCCGTTTCTTGAAGCCCGCGCGCGGCGGGCGGCGCGCGGGCGGGCCCGCCCGAGGCGCCCGGCCTGCGCCGCGGGGGCGCGAGGGCACGACCCGCCGCAGCGGCGACATCAAGGTGCGGATCAAGACACGCAAGGAGCGCGCGTGGAGCCCGGCGGACGACGCTTGAGCGGGGAGCGCCCGCATTGGATGACGGGAATCGGGCGGGGCCTGCGCGGCCGCTGCCCGGCTTGCGGCGAGGGGCGGCTGTTCGGGCGGTTCCTCAAGGTGGCGGACGCCTGCCCGGCCTGCGGCACCGAGATGCACCACCACCGGGCCGACGACCTGCCGCCCTATCTCGTGATCGCCATCGCGGGAAAGATCGTGGGTTTCGGGGTCTACTGGACCGAGATGTCCGACAACCCGCCCCCGGCCCTCGTCTCCGTGGCGATCTGGCTGGCGGTCGCGGTGGTCGCCTGCCTCGCGATGCTCCAGCCCGTGAAGGGCGCTGTCGTCGGGCTGCAATACGCGCTAGGCATGCACGGCTTCGGCGACCCGCCTCCGGTGGGCTCGCCCCACCCGACGGAGACCGGGCTTGACCGACCCCAACCCGCAGACCCTCGCCGACCGGCTTACCGCGACGGAGCGTGAACGGCGCTGGCCCAACGTCCGGCCGGCCGACGCCGCGACGCTGATCATCCTCGATCGGGCGCGGGCTGTGCCCAAGGTGCTGATGGGCCGCCGCCACGCGGGACACCGTTTCATGCCGGGCAAGTTCGTGTTTCCGGGCGGGCGCATCGAGGACGGCGACCGGCGCATGCCGGCGGCCAACGCCCTGCACAAGCGCGCCGAAGAGGCCCTGAGCGCCCGAGTCCAGCGCCCCTCCGCGGCCCGCAACCGGGCGCTGGCCCTCGCCGCGATCCGCGAGACCTACGAGGAGACGGGGCTGATGCTCGGCACGAAGGAGTTCGGCGCGCCCGAGGGCCCGACGGAGGGACCGTGGTCGGCCTTCGCCCGCGAGGGCGTCTTCCCCGATCTCGAGGCGCTGCAGGTGGTGGCCCGCGCGATCACCCCGCCGCGGCGCCCCAAGCGCTTCGACACGCGCTTCTTCGCGGTGGACCGCAAGGCCGTGGCGCACGAGACGCCGGGCGTCGTGGGGCCCGAATCCGAGCTCGTCGAGCTCGTCTGGGTCGACCTGCCCAAGGCGCGCGAGCTGGACCTCCCGGCCATCACCACCGTGATCCTGGAAGAGCTCGAGGCGCGGCTCGCCTCAGGCTTCTTCCCCGAGCTGTCGGTGCCGTTCTACCGCGAGGTCCGCGGGCGCTTCGTGCGCGAGACCCTCTAGCATCGATGCCATTCGGCAGCGAGCGCGAGCGCTGGGCCGCGATCACGGCGGCCATCGCCTGCATCGCCGTGGTCGGGGTCGGCCTGAGCCTCTCCGTGCCGCTCCTCTCCCTCGAGATGACGCGGATGGGCGTCTCGGGGTTCTGGATCGGGGTCAACACGGCGGTGGCGGGCATCGCCAGCATCGTGGCGATCCCCTTCGTGCCGCGGCTCGCCGCCCGGTTCGGCGTGCTGCCGCTGCTTGCCGGCGCCGTGGTGGTTTTCGCCCTGACGCTGCCGCTGTTCAAGCTGCTGTTCTCCTTCGCCTGGTGGTTCCCGCTGCGCTTCGTGTTCTCGGCCTGCCTCGGCACGCTGTTCGTGCTCTCGGAGTACTGGATCAGCACCGCGGCTCCGCCCGAGCGCCGGGGGTTCGTGATGGGGCTCTACGCCACGGTGCTGTCGCTCGGCTTCGCGGCGGGGCCCGCGGCGCTGAGCGTGGTCGGCACGGCCGGGTGGGCGCCCTATCTCGCGGGAGCGGCCCTCTTCATCCTGGGCCTCCTGCCGCTCGCGGCGGCGCGAGGCGTCTCGCCGCGCATCGAGAAGGGCCGTGGGGGCACGCTCCCCTCCCTGGCGCGCGCGGCGCCCGCGGCGGCGCTCGCGGCGCTCGTCTTCGGGATGGTGGAGACGGGCGGCTTCTCGCTCCTGCCGGTCTACGGCTTCGCCAACGGCTACGACGCCGAGCGCGCCGCCTTCCTGGTGGGCATCCTGTCGCTCGGCAGCGTGCTCCTGCAGATCCCCATCGGCGCGCTCTCGGACCGGATCGACCGCCCCCTCGTGCTGCTGGGGGTGACGATCCTGGGCCTGGCCGGCGCGCTCCTGATCCCGGGCACGATCCACGAGCCCTCCCTCCTCTATCCCGTCCTGGCGCTGTGGGGCGGCGTGGTGGGCGGGCTCTACACGGTGGGGCTCGCGCATCTGGGCTCGCGCTTCTCCGGCGCCGAGCTCGCGCGAGCCAACGCCGCCTTCGTGATCCTCTACAATCTCGGCGTGGTGGCGGGACCGCCCGTCATCGGGCTCGGCATGGACCTCGCCACCCACGGCTTCGCCTATTCGGTCGCGGCGCTGCTCGCGCTCTATGCGGGCGTGGTGCTCTGGCGCCTGCGGGCTTGACGCGCGGGAGCCGATCGGGCATCTGGACGGCACAGTTCAGGCCGGGCCCGCCCGGCCCGTTTTCGTTTGGCGGCTGCGCCGCCCAGGAGGGACCCGCGATGGCCAAGGCCAACACGATCAAGATCCGCCTCGTCTCGACGGCCGACACCGGCTACTTCTACGTGACGAAGAAGAACGCCCGCACCATGACCGAAAAGTTCGCGATCAAGAAGTACGACCCGGTCGCGCGCAAGCACGTCGAGTTCAAGGAAGCCAAGATCAAGTGAGCCGATGGGCGCAAGCGCCCGTGACATTTGAGAAAAGCCGCTCCGGGCGACCGGGGCGGCTTTTTCGTTGGGATCGACGGCGAGCTGGTCGCGGGTCGCCGCCGGCCGGAGCCCATGAGGAGAAAGGGGTCCAGAGCAAGCCAGCGCGTCGCGCAGCGTCCCTTTACGCTCGCTCGAGCCTCTTCCTCGCAGGCCGCCTTACGGCCCAGGACGCCAGAGCGGCGGCCTTCCGGCCTCGCCACAGGGAGCTGTCGCCCGAGCTGAACTCAAACGCCAACAGCCGCCCCGGTCGCCCGGAGCGGCTGCTGCGAAGGGTCGGCCGGCCGGGAGCGGCGATGAGGAGGCCATGAACCGCTCCCGTGCCGGCCTTGCCCATGAAACCCAGGAGATGCGGCGGACCTGGACATCGTGGGCGTCTTCGGCGGGACCGGGTGTGGCCCCGCGCTTGAAAAGCAAAGTAGCGCCCCCGCCGCGTAACGCAACGGCCAGCAGACGGTCGGGCAGATTCATCCCCCGTCAACCTTAAGCGTTATGGTTTAGCTCCCGCGAGTCAAGCGATTCGGCTCTACGCCGCCGCCGCGACCACGCAGTTGCGGCCCGCGCTCTTGGCTCGATACAGGGCTTCGTCCGCGCGCTTGAGGATCGCGGCAGCGTTCTGGTCGCCCGCCTGGCGCGCCGCCACGCCGATCGAGACCGTCACCCTCAGGCTGCGCGTGCCGCGATGGACCGGGAAGCCGTCGCGCTCGACCCGCTCGCGGATGCGCTCGGCCACGAGCTGCGCGCCGTCCAGCGGCGTGTCCGGCATCACGACCACCACCTCCTCGCCGCCGAAACGGGTCACCACGTCGATGCCGCGGGTGTTGGCGCGGATGCGGGTGGCGAACTCGCGCAGCACCTCGTCGCCGGCGTCGTGCCCCCAGGTGTCGTTGACCGCCTTGAAGTGGTCGACGTCGAGGACGAGGATCGAGAGCTGGCGGCCCCGCAGGGTCGCCTCGTCGAACAAAGCCGCGAGATGGCTGTCGAGGTAGCGCCGGTTGTGCAAGCCCGTGAGCGGGTCCGTGACAGCGAGCTCCATCGAGGCCTGGACGCTGTCGCGCAGCCGCTCCGTGAAGCGCTTGCGCCGCACCTGCGTGCGCACCCGGGCGACGAGCTCGTTGCGGTCGACGGGGCGGACGAGGAAGTCATGCACGCCGATGTCGAGGCCGCGCAGGATGCGGGGCCGGTCGTACGCCTCGGCGACCATCAGCACCGCGACGTGCCGCGTGCGCTCCAGCGAGCGCAATTGGCTGCACAGGCGCAGGCCGTCCATCCCCTGAAGGTCGATGTTCACCACCACGACGTCGAAGGCGCTCTCGGTCGCCCGCAGGAGCCCCTGGTTCGGGTCGGTCTCGACCTGAACCCGGTGGAAGGGCGAGAGCGCGCCCGCGAGGCGCTCGTAGGAGCTCGCCCGGTCGTCGACGATGAGGATCGAGGCGTTCTGGCCCGTCTCGCTCGCGGCCTCCACCAGGGGGTCGCCGATGCCGTAATCCCGCGACGCCATGGCCCGGGTGCGCAGCTCGTCGGTCACGGATTTCAGGCGCACGAGGCTGCGAACGCGGGCGAAGAGCGCCGTGTCGTCCACGGGCTTGGTCAGGAAGTCGTCGGCGCCCGCGTCCAGACCCTTGAGCCGGTCGCTCGGCTGGTCCAGGGCCGTCACCATGACGATCGGCAGGTGCGCCGTCGTGGGCGAGGCCTTGAGGCGGCGGCAAACCTCGAAGCCGTCCATGCCAGGCATCATGACGTCGAGCAGGACCATGTCGCACAGGCCCTGCTCGCAGATCTCGATCGCGTCGGGGCCGTTCATGGCCGTGACGACATCGAAGTACTCGGCCGTCAGCTTGGTTTCCAGAAGCTTGACGTTAGGGAAGATGTCGTCGACGACGAGGATTCGGGCCGGCATGAACGGATCTCCCCTCAGGCGGCACCGGCATAGGTGCGAACAGTTTCGAGAAACTTTGCGACCGAGATCGGCTTCGACAGATAGGCCTCGCAGCCGCCCTCGCGGATGCGCTCCTCGTCGCCCTTCATGGCGAACGCCGTGACCGCGACGACAGGGATCGAGCGCAGCTCCTCGTCCTCCTTCAGCCATTTCGTGACCTCTAGGCCCGAGACCTCGGGGAGCTGGATGTCCATCAGGATGAGGTCGGGCCTGTGGGTGCGGGCAAGCTCGATCGCCTCGATCCCGTTGCCGGTCTTGAGGGTGGCGTAGCCGTGCGCCTCCAGCAGGTCGTTGAAGAGCTTCATGTTGAGCTCGTTGTCCTCGACAATGAGCACCGTCTTCTTCATGGCCACCGTCCCATCGCCCGATCGAGGCATCGCGCGGGGCCTTCACCCGGGCGTCGTCCCATCCCATGATCACCTTAACACGGGACCTGTTGACGAATGGCAAATCGACGCTTCACCGACAGAACGCAATTCGCCGATCCGGAAAGCCTCGCAATCGAGGCTTTGGGATTCCTGGCCGCCGAGCCGCAAAGGCTGATGCGGTTCCTGAGCCTGACCGGCATCGAGCCCGAGACCGTGCGCGACGCCGCGCGGGCGCCGGGCTTCCTGGCGGCGGTGCTGGATTACGTCGCGGCGGACGAGACCCTGCTGGTGGCCTGCGCCGACACGCTGGGGAGGCGCCCCGAGGCGGTCGTGGCGGCGCAGCAGGCGCTCGCGCAGGGCCGCGAGCGCCCGTGAGGGCGGGTGCTCCCCTGTGCCGCGACTGCCTGGCCTGCGCGCCGCCCGGGGCGCG
This sequence comes from Salinarimonas sp., assembly GCA_035628475.1. GTDB lineage: Bacteria > Pseudomonadota > Alphaproteobacteria > Rhizobiales > Beijerinckiaceae > Salinarimonas_A. Next base: position 9,505 of record DASPJU010000825.1, read on the forward strand.
CCGCTGCGCGGCCTGCGGCTCCCCTCGCCTGCTCGCCCATCCGGAGCGGGACGCGCTCTCCATCGCGCATGTGGACTGCGACGCGTTCTACGCAGCGGTCGAGAAGCGCGACGATCCCTCGCTGCGCGACCGGCCCATCATCGTCGGCGGCGGGCGGCGCGGGGTGGTGGCGACCTGCTGCTACGTCGCGCGCACCTACGGCGTGCGCTCGGCCATGCCGATGTTCAAGGCGCTGCAAGCCTGCCCGGATGCGGTGGTGATTCGTCCCGACATGGACAAGTACGCGGCAACCGCCCGGGAGATTCGCGCCCGCATGCTGGCGCTCACGCCGCTGGTGGAACCCCTGTCCATCGACGAGGCCTTCCTCGATCTCACGGGGACCGAGCGCCTGCACGGCGCGAGCCCAGCCGTGATCCTCGCCCGCTTCGCGCACGCGGTGGAGCGCGAGGTGGGGGTCAGCGTCTCGGTCGGGCTCGCGCCCAACAAGTTCCTGGCCAAGATCGCCTCGGATCTCGACAAGCCCCGGGGCTTCTCCGTCATCGGCCGCGCGGAGGCGGGCGCGTTCCTCGCCGAGCGCCCCGTCGGCATCCTGCCCGGGATCGGCGCGGCCGCCGGAGCGCGGCTCGCCGGCGCGGGAATCACGCTGGTACGGCACCTGCGGGACGTGCCCCTGGCCGATCTTTACCGGGTCGCGGGCTCGGACGCCCCGCGGCTCGCCCGCCTCGCGCGAGGGGAGGACGACCGCCCGGTGCGCCCGGAGCGCGACACCAAGAGCCTGTCGGCCGAGACCACGTTCAACGAGGACATCCGCGCCTTCACGGACCTCGAGCCCATTCTTTGGCGTCTCGCCGAGAGGCTCTCGAAGCGCCTCAAGCGGTCCGGCCTCGCGGGCCGCAGCGTCACCCTGAAGCTCAAGGACGATGGCTTCCGCCTGCGCACGCGCCAGGTCTCCGGGCTCGCCGCCACGCAGCTCGCCGAACGCCTGTTCGCGCCGGCCCGTGCCCTCCTGCGCCCCGAATGCGACGGAACGGCCTTCCGCCTGATCGGCATCGGCGCCGGCGACCTGCGCCCGGCGGCGGAAGCCGACCGCGGCGACCTGGCGGATCCGGAGGCGGCACGCCTCGCCGCGCGGGAGGCCGCGATCGACCGGCTGCGCGAGCGGTTCGGCGAGGCGGCGGTGCAGCGCGGCCTGGCCCTGCGGGGGCGCGAGCGATAGCCCGCTCGCCCCTCACCGATTGCAGGTGCCCGTCCCAGTGGGCGTGAAGGCCACCAGCGCGCCCTTCAGGGCGAAGGAGCCGTAGTCGAAGACGAGCGCCCGGCTCACCCCGTTCTCGTAGAGCTCGAAGGAGATCACCTGTATAGGTGTCGAATCGCCCGCCCCGCCGAGGAAGTAGCTCACCTTGACGGGCCAGCGCGCCAGGCCCGCCAGCGCCTCGTGCCGGGCGGGTTCCTCCAGGCCGGCACCCGCGCCGGGCTCGATGCGCGGGCCGACCACCGCGAGGGTCTCGTAGACCTTCCGGCCGTCGTCGCCGCCGTCATAGATCCGGGCGCTCAGGGTGTTGCGCCCGGCCCGCGCGGCCACCAGGATCGCCTCGGTATGGGAGGTGGTGAACAGGATCGGACCGCTCATCCGCAGGGTGTCGGGCTTGGGCCGGCGCAGGCGCACCTGGACGGTGTCGTCCGGCTGGCGCTCGGCCTCCCCCTCGACCACGGTCGGCGTGCCGCGACCGCGATTCTCGATCCGGAACCGCAGGCTGCGGCCTCCCGGGGTCTCGAAGGAGGCGCCGGACGTGTCGAGGGTGGTCTGGCCCGTCTCGCCGCTCTGGAGCTGCGTCACCTGGCGATAGTTCACGGACCAGCCGTCGCAGGAATCTCCCGAGAAGTCGAAGGCGAGCCGCCCGCGGGCGTCGTCGAAGGCCCGGGTGGCGCCGGTTCCCACGAGCGTGAGATCGTAGATCGCGCGATGGGGCGCCAGCGGCACGCCACCGGCGGGCGCAGGCTCCTGGGCGAGCGCCGGCGCGGCGGCCAGGGCGGCGAGGACGGCGACGGCGCGGCGGATCGGCATGGCGGCTCCCAGGCGGCTCGGTCCGTCGCAGATAGGGGGGCCGGAGCCCCGGCGCAACGCGGGGAGCCTTGCCGAGGCGCCGCCGATGCGCGAGAAGGCCCGATCTCGACGGAAGGGAAACCCCATGAGCGCCATCGACGCCCGGCTCGCCGCCCTCGGACTGACGCTGCCCACACCGGCCGCGCCCGTCGCCAACTACGTGCCCTTCGTGCGCACCGGCTCGCTCGTGGTGATCTCGGGCCAGATCTGCCTCGGCCCCGACGGCAAGCTGAGCCCCGCCCATACGGGCAAGGTCGGCGCCGAGGTGTCGCCGGAGGTCGCCCGCGAGGCGGCGCGCCTGTGCGCCGTGAACCTGCTCGCCCAGCTCAAGGCGGCGGTGGGCGATCTCGACCTGGTGACGCGCTGCGTCAGGCTCGGCGGCTTCATCAACGTCGTGCCTACCTTCGCGGCCGTGGCGCAGGTGATGAACGGCGCCTCCGACCTCATGGTCGAGGTGCTGGGCGACGCCGGCCGGCACGCCCGCTCGACGATCGGCGTCGCGGAGCTGCCTCTGGACGCGGCGGTCGAGGTCGAAGGGATGTTCGAGGTCCGATGAGCGCCCCCTCCTGGCTGACCGCTCGGCCCATCGCCCATCGCGGCCTCCACGACCGCGCCGCGGGCGTGATCGAGAACACCCTGTCGGCGGCACGCGCCGCGATCGCCCGCGATTTCGCGATCGAGTGCGACGTGCAGGCCTCCGCCGACGGCGAGGCCATGCTCTTCCACGACGACGTCCTCGAGCGGCTGACTGCGGAGCGGGGCGCCGTGCGGGACCGGCCGGCGGCGGAGCTCGCGGGGCTCGCCATCAAGGGAAGCGCGGGCGACCGCATCCCGACCCTGTCGGATTTCCTCGCCGAGACCGGCGGGCGGGTGCCCCTCGTGATCGAGGTGAAGAGCCGCTTCGACGGGGACATGACGCTCACGCGCCGCACGGTCGAGCTCGCGCGGGCCTATACGGGCCCTGTCGCTCTGAAATCCTTCGACCCGGCCGTCGTGGCCGAGGTCAGGCGGCTTTCCCCCGACATGCCGCGCGGGATCGTGGCGGAGGCGCATTACGAGCATCCGAGCTGGAAGCGGCTCTCCCCGGGGCAGAAACATGCGCTGGGCAACCTGCTGCATTTCGGCGAGACGGATCCGCATTTCGTGTCCTGGCGCGTGGCGGACCTGCCGCACGCGGCGCCCTATCTGGCGCGGCTGCTGGGCCGGCGTCCGGTCATGACCTGGACGGTGCGCACGCTGGAGGACCGCCGCCGGGCCGCCGAGCACGCGGACCAGATCGTGTTCGAGGGCTTCGTGCCGTGAGGCTCCCGCCCTGAGGCCCCACGTCGCTTCCGGCGGGGGCGGCGGGTCGTCTATACAGGGCGGGTCGACGCTCCCCGACGCCCGCGCATGGTCCCGCCTTGCCCGACAGCACGCTGAAGGTCGCCACCTCGCTTCGAGCCGTCCCGGCGCCTGAATGGGACGCATGCGCGAACCCTGCGCGGGCGCCGGCCGGCCCAGGCGACGAGACCCACAATCCTTTCGTGAGCCATGCCTTCCTGTCGGCGCTGGAGGAGGCGGGCTGCGTGGCGCCCCGGACCGGCTGGACCCCCGTCCACGTGCTCCTCGAGGGCGCGGACGGGCTCGAGGCGGCGGTGCCGGCCTACGTGAAGACGCATTCCCAGGGCGAGTACGTGTTCGACCATGCCTGGGCGGACGCGTACGAGCGGGCCGGCGGGCGCTATTACCCCAAGATCCAGGTCGCGGTGCCCTTCACCCCCGTGACGGGCCGGCGGCTCCTGGTCCGGCCTGGCGTCGACGCGGGCACGGCGACGCGTCGCCTCGTGTCGGGCCTGCGGGCGCTGCGCGACCAGGTCGGCGCCTCGTCGATCCACTGCACCTTCTGCCCGCCCGACGAGGGCGCGAGGCTGGCCGAGAACGGCTTCCTGGAGCGCACCGACCAGCAATACCATTGGATCAACGAGGGCTATGCGGGTTTCGAGGACTTCCTCGGCGCGCTCGCCTCCCGCAAGCGCAAGGCCATCCGGCGCGAGCGGCGCGACGCGCTCGCCCCCGGGATCACGATCGAGCGGCTGACGGGCGACGCAATCCGGGAGGAGCACTGGGACGCCTTCTTCGCCTTCTATATGGATACCGGCTCGCGCAAGTGGGGCCGTCCCTATCTCAACCGCCCGTTCTTCTCCCTGCTGGGGGAGCGGATGGCCGAGCGGGTGCTCCTCGTCATGGCCCGCCGCGAGGGCCGCTACATCGCGGGGGCCATCAACCTCATCGGCGACGCGGCGCTCTACGGGCGCAACTGGGGCTGCGTCGAGGACCATCCCTTCCTCCATTTCGAGGTCTGCTACTACCAGGCGATCGACTTCGCGATCGAGCGCGGGCTGGCGCGGGTGGAAGCCGGCGCGCAGGGCGAGCACAAGCTCGCCCGGGGCTACCGGCCGGCCCTGACATCGTCGGCGCACGACATCGCCGACCCCGCCTTCCGCCGGGCAATCGCGGATTACCTTGACCGGGAGCGCACCTATGTCGCGGGCGCGGCCGAGGAGCTCGACGCGGCGACGCCGTTCCGCCGCGGCGGGTGACGGGGCCC
>DASPJU010000826.1:0-4448 GCA_035628475.1 Salinarimonas sp.
GAGGAGCAGACCCCGATCACCCCCCTCGCCGTCAGCCAGTTCCTGGCGCGCGGACCCCAGGGCCGCGGCCGCATCAGCCTGACCCGGGAGCCCGGGGTGGGGGTGCGCTATGCCGGGGAGCTGATCGGCGCCTTCGTCGAGCGGGCCGGCGGCAGCGTGAAGGGCAAGGTCACGATCGGCGCCGTGCCCCCGGGCCTGGAGCCGATCCATGTACACCGGCAGTCGCGTCCCCTGTCGACGATCGTGGCCGGGCTGCTCCTGGGCTCGAACAACTACGTCGCCAACCAGGTCTTCCTGGAGATCGGCGGGCATCGCCTGGGCGGGCCCGTCAGCCTCGAGAAGTCGCTCCAGGTCGCCAACGAGATGCTCGGCCGGCACGGCCTCGCCGGAGCCCTCCGGATCGAGGAAGGCTCGGGGATCAGCCGCGGCAACCGCTTCACGGCCCGCGGCCTGGCCGGGCTGCTGCACCATTTCGAGCCCCATGCCGCCCTGCTCCAGAGCGGCCACGGCGCCCGCTTCAAGACCGGCACCTTCTCGGGCGTCCGCACCCTGGCGGGCTATGCCGGCACGTCGAACCACGGGCGCGTGCGCTTCGTGATCGCGCTCACAGGCAACGAGGGCGCGACGCGCTTCCAGCTCCTCAAGGCCCTCCGGTCCGCGCTGTAGCCGCGAGGAGGCGAACGGAAGCGGGCATGCCGCCCGGCGTCGTTTCGCGGGCGAGCCTCCCTCGCGGCGGCCTCGGCCCTCCTGCCCTCGATCGAGAACCGTTCACCCGCCGAGCGTCCCGGCGGCCCGAACCCTGTCGCGGGTGGCGAGGGCGTCGTGCGTCGCGGCGAACGCGGCCGTGTTGTCGAAGATGCACCAGACCGTGCGTCCCTCGGCCTGATCGTCGAGAAGCCGCGCCGCGATCTCCGACAGCGTCTCGGGCTCGTAAGGGGAGTAGTACACGCGCGGCGAGCCGTGCAGCCGGTAATAGGACAAGCCGCGCCAACCACCGGGGTCGCCGGCGCCCGGCACCGGCGCCGGATCGGCCGCGACACGGGCGATGCGTAGCCCGTCGAGCAGAGCTTCCACCTCGGGCTCGAACCAGGATGCGTGCCGCGGCTCGCAGACGACGTCGCCGGCGAAGCGGTCACGCAGGCCGTGCAGGAACGCATCGGAGACGCCGGTCTGAAAGGACAGTTTGGGGGGCAGCTGCACCAGGATCGGGCCGAGGCGATCCCCCAGCCCGGCCACCTCCAGCAGGAAGCGGTCGAGAAGCGCGTCGCCGTCGGCCAGCCGACGCTCGTGCGTGATCGCCTTCGGCATCTTCACGGCGAACCGGAAGCCGTCCGGCACGGCCGCGGCCCAGCGCTCGTACGTGGAGCGTCGATGCGGGCGATAGAAGGACGAGTTGATCTCCACCGCGTCGAGCACCGCGCCGTAGCGTTCCAGGTGGCTGCCCTCGGCCGGGAAGGCGTGAGCATGCGGCTTCGGGATACCCCATGCGGCCGTTCCGATCCGGATCATGTCGGCCCCGCTCACGCTTGGTCACGCCTCCAGACGCCTATCCGGAGGAAACCGGCTCGGCGACCGGCCCGTTCCGGCATCCCCGCCGCGGAACGGGGAGCAGTCCCAGCCGTTGGAGGGCTGACTTCGGGAGGTCCCGCGATGCTCCGCGCCTTCACGGCTCTGGTGAGCCTTCTCCTCTTGCTCGGAACCGCCGCTGCCCAGAGCGGGCGTCACGTCGCCCTCGTGGTGGGGATCGGCGAGTACCGGGAGCTCCGGGGCATCGTGAGGCCGGCCGGCGACGCGCGGGCCGTCCATGATCGGCTGACGCAGCTCGGCTTCGCCTCCGAGCTCGTGGTCGAGCCGGATGGACGCGCGCTCGACGAGGCGTTCAGGCGATTCAGCGACTCGGTGCAGGACGGCGACGTGGCGGTCGTCTATTTCAGCGGGCATGCCGGCCGCGTGGCGGGCGAGTTCACCCTGCTCGCGGCCGACGCTCCGCCCCAGGGCACCCGGCCCTGGGGGCGGCAGGAGCCGTTCGGGCTCGGGATCACCGCGCTCGCCGACGACCTCAGGGTCGCGGGCGCCCGGGCGCAGATCCTGATCGTGGACGCCTGCCGGGGGGACCCCTATGCCGGCGCGCCGCCCGAGCTCGGGCCCTCCTCGTGCGGCGAGCTCGACCAGGCGCTCCCGGACGGGACCTTCGCGCTGTTCTCGGCGGCGGCCGGGCAGAAGGCGCTGGACCGGCTCGGCGACGACGACCGGGATCCGCACTCGCTCTTCACCCGCGTGCTGCTCGCCCGCATCGACGAGGGCGGCTCGGTCGTCCGCCTCGCCCGGACCGTTCGCGACGAGGTCAGCGAGACCGCGCTGTCGGTCCGGTACCCGCAGACGCCCACCCACCTGGACGAGCTCGCCGGCCCGCCGGTCACCCTCGTGCCGGGGTCGGACGATGCCGCCGCGGCCCGTCCCGCCCCGCGGGCCTCGGCCGAGAGAGCCCCCGCCCCGCTCCCGCCGCGCGAGCGTGCCGCTGCCGCACCCGCCGACCCGTTCTCGTGCGGCTCGATCGCGCCGGGCCTGCCCGCGTTCGACTGCCGCCGAGCGCGCCGCCCCGCCGAAATGGCGATCTGCGGGGATCCCCGCCTGGGCTCCTGCGACCGTGTTCTGAACCGGGTGTTCGACGACGCGCAGGCCCGTGCTGGGCGGGAAGCCGCGGGGTTGCGTCGCGAGCAGGACGCGTGGATCGCCCGGCGGGACGCTTGCGCCGAGGCGGCTCCCCAGGGCGCGGACGCCGTCGCCGACTGCATCGGGCTCGCCTATGACGAGCGCATCGCGGCCCTCGGCACCCCTCGCGCGCCCGCCCGCAGCACGGTCTCGCCATCGCCGAGCTTCAATTGCCGATCCGCGCGCACCTCGGTCGAGCAGGCGATCTGCGACGATCCCGAGCTCGCCGCCAAGGATAGACGCATGGCGCGGCTCTACGAGAGAGCCGGCGGCTCCCGGTTCGGCCCCGTCGATTCCACGCAGCGGGGTTGGCTGGCAGCGCGCGACGCGTGCGGTCGCGCCGCCGGCGCAGCCTTGCAGGCCTGCCTCCACGGCGCATATGACGGACGCATCCGCGAGCTTGGGGGTTGATCGCCGGGAGCGCCGTGCCGCGGTCGGCGGCCCGGGACCGACGTCCCGATCACGGGACCGACGCGGGCCCCTGCCGAACCGGACCCCGCTCGACGCCTGTCGGCGGCTCAGGTGCGAGACCTCTCCGGCGTCCCTCTCCTCCCCCCGATCCGCCCTGCCCATCGCGCGCGCCACCCGCGACGTGCGGGATCGCGTTAGCGTCATGGCCATCTTTGCCTGCCACGGTCCCGTCCTCCCCTGCAAAGGTCGGATCGGCGCGGATGAGCACGGATGCCCTGCCCTTCGAGGATCGCCCCGCGGGACAAGGAGCGGGGCCGGCGGACGGCTTCGGCGAGCGGCCGGCCGAGCGGCTGCGGCGCTGGTCGCTGGGCCTGGCCTACGCGCTGCGCCCCAACCGGATCAGGTCGGCGCCGGCGCTCTTGGCGCGCACGGGGGCCTTGCTGCTCGCGGGCGACCGACGCCTGCCCGTGGCGGCGGACGCGAGGGACCCCTGCGACGGCCTGTGCGGCCTTGCCGGCGCCCTCGATCCCGACACCCTGCTCGAGGCCTATGCCCGGGGCCTGTTCCCCTTCAGCCATCTCGGGCCCCTGAAATGGTGGGCGCCGCGCGAGCGGATGGTGCTGTTCTTTCCCGAGCTCCACATCGCCAAGCGCCTGCGGCGCCAGATCCGCAACGGCGGCTACACGGTCACGTTCGACGCCGCGTTCCGCGACGTGATCCGCGCCTGCGCCCGCCCGCGCGCCGGCAAGGTGCCGCTCACCTGGATCACGCCGCGCATCATGGCCGCCTACACGGCCGCCCACGAGGCGGGGCACGCCCATTCCTTCGAGGTCTGGAACCCGGCGGGCGCGCTCGTGGGCGGCGGCTATGGCCTCGCCTTCGGGCGGGTGTTCTCCACCGAGTCGCAGTTCTCGCTCGAGCCCAACACCTCGAAGATCGGCTTCACGGCGCTGAACTGGCACCTGGCCCGCTGGGGCTTCGTGCTCAACGACGGCAAGCACTTCACGCCCACCATCGACGGCATGGGCTTTCGCGCCGTCCCGCGCGCCGACTACACGGCCCTGTGCGACGCGAACGGGCGCGGGCCGCACCGGGTCGGGCGCTGGGCGCCGGAGGGCGACCTCGCGACGGTGTCGGAGTGGCGGCCCGCGCAAGCCTGAATCGCCCGGTCCCCCGCCGGCGCGAGCCGGGCCGTCGCTCCCTACGCGACGCTCATGAGGAGAGCCCAGAGCAGGGGAAAGGCAAGGCTTAGGAGGAGGGCGAGGATCGGCCGGCGGTCGCGCAGGACGAGGATCGCCGCCGGCAGGCCGGTCAGCGCGAACGAG
>DASPJU010000827.1:0-2864 GCA_035628475.1 Salinarimonas sp.
GGGCTCGCCGCGCGCCGACCTCTATGTCCGGGCCCTGGCCCGGCGCGGGATCGAGGCGCGGGTCAAGGCACCCGAGGAGGCCTTGATCGCGGGGATCGCGGCCATCCTGGCCGCGGCCTGAGCCGGTCGCCGCAACGCCCCGTCAACCCTCCGGCGCACCGCCCCGCCCGCCTTCAGCCTTTCGAAAGGCCGCGGGCCCGAAAACGGAGGGGTGCGGGCCTACGAGTCGGAGGATGTCATGGCGCGGCCGATCGTCTGGGCGCTCGGGATGCTGGGCGCGGCCGGCCTGTCGGCCGTCTCGACCGGGAGCGTCCTGTCGGGGCGCACGGCGCCCGCCGACCCGCCGACGCGCATGGGCGCGGGCGGCGAGCGGCTCCTCGTGATCGCGGCCGACCTGCGCGGCCACTTTATGGTCCATCCCAGCGTCGGGGGCACGCGCCTGCGCATGCTGGTGGACACGGGCGCGAGCGTCGTGGCCCTCACCCACGAGGACGCGGCGCGGGCGGGCCTGCGCGCCTCGTCGAGCGATCCCGTGCGCCGCCTCCAGACCGCGAACGGCGTGGTCGAGGCCCGCGCGGTCCGGGTGCGGGAGATGAGCGTCGGCGACATCGTGGTGCGCGACGTGGAGGCCGTGGTGATGCCCCCGGGGCGCCTGTCCACGAGCCTGCTCGGGATGAGCTTCCTGCGCCGCCTCAAGGGTTTCGAAGTGTCGTCCGGCCGCCTCACCCTGCGGGGCTGACGGGTTCGGGCGGGTCAGCCCGCCCGCGTCGCCGGGGGCGGGCGATCTTGCGCCCTCCCGTGGCGGGCCCGCCTCTCAGGGGCAGCGATTGGTGCCGCTGCGCGGGATCTCGCTCACGTTGCGCACCGGCCAGGGCGTGTCCTCGGAGAGCTGCAGCGAGCCCGTCACGACATAGCCGATCGTGGGCGTATAGGTCATCTGGGCCGAGGCTTGCACATAGGTCATGCCGGCGGTGCGAAACCCGTCCGGCACCGGGTTCACGACGGTGTTGCGCGCGAGCGCGGTGCCCCGCACCGTCTCGCTCCAGCAGACACGGCCGACGAGGCTCCCGCTCTCGTTGTAGACCTTGATGTGCGAGATCACCATCTTGACGGTCGAGCCGTCATAGGGGTGCATGACGGCCGAAGCGGCGCCGAAGGTCGCCTCGAGCTCGGCATCGGTCATGTCCGTGGCCCGGCCGGCGAGATCCGCGAGGCTGCGCGACAGCAGCGTGAGCTTGCGGTCGACGCTCACGCCGGTGGAGACCTCCGCCATCCCGAAATAGAGGGTGAGCAGGAAGGGCAGGACCATCGCGAACTCGACCGCCGCGACGCCGCGGCGCGAGCGCGCCAGCGCACGCCAGCGGCGCGGCAGCCGCGCCGTCGCGCGCCGGAGGATGCGAGGGAGGAAAGCCGTCATGGTCGCTCTCCTCATTGGAAGGGCTCGTTCCGGAAGGTGGCGGTGGCCATGATCAGGCGGTTGCCGCTGGCCAGCGTCCCCGGATTGAGAAGCGACAGGAAGATCGGGTACTCCATGGCCGCCCTCACCACGACGATCTGGGTGGCCTTGCTGTCCTCGTAGCCCCAGCCGTCGGTGTCCATCTGCCGGCTCGCGTTGATGGGCGAGGTGATGGGCCCGGGGAAGGACTGGTAGCGGCGCACGTCGATCTCGAGCTTGCCCTGGCAGTCGAACAGCCCGGCCGAGTTGCTGCAGACGAGAGTCTTGAACGCCGTCTTCAGCTCGTTCGCGTTCTTGCCGGCATTCGCCTGCTGGAACTGTCCCGTATAGACCTGGCGCGCGGCGTCCGCGACCATCGTCTCGAGCACCTGCGTCACCCAGAAGGCGAGCGACACCTCCAGGATGGCGAAGAGGATCGTGAAGAAGGGCATCGCGACGAGCCCGAACTCGATGGCGGTGACGCCGTCCTTGTTCTTCCGAAACCGGCGCAGGAGCCCGCGCCGCAGCCGGCGCGACAGCCTTTCTTTCAGCGGGAGCGGATCTTGGCTGGACATCGTGCAACCTTGAGACTTGCCGAGGGAGCCGCCTGGTCCGGCGGCAGCCTGTCCGCAACCTTTAGCGGGAAAAGCTTTCCTGACGGTTAGGCCGTCCTCGTGTCCGGGGAGGTCCGCGTCAATCCTCCGTCAACGACGAGGCGCCCGCCCGCGGCAGGCCCCCGCCGCGGCGAGGGCGTCGGGGCACATGGCCCGGACCATCGCCGGGCGAGGGTGGTCCCACCTGTCGGGGATGGCGCGGCCGCCGCGGCGACCCGGTCGGGCGGCGGCGCCAGCGATCCTAGCGGGTGCCGGCCGCGATGGAGTTGCGCTGCTGCGCCTGCTGGCTCGTCTCGCCGAAGAACTTGGTGGCGTCGCCCAGCAGGATCGAGGGCTGGCAGTGGGGCGTGCAGGAATAGGACTCGCGGTCGAGCCCGCGCTGGACCACCACGACCGACTCGCTGGGCGCCTGCACGCTGATCATCGACTCGGCGACGAGGGCGCCCGTGCCGTCGAGGGCGAGCAGGTTCGTCACCCCGTAGCTCTTGCCGGTCAGGATCAGCACGCCGTTGCGCTGCACCGTGACGTCGGCGATGCTCGGATTGCCGACGATGACGGTCTGGGTGTGGTCGGGCAGCTTGATCACCCGGGCATGGTCGATCTGCACCGAGACCGTCTCTCGGCTCCCCGGCGTCGCCTCGGCCGGCGCCGCGAGAAGACAGAGTAGCCCGAACAGGGGCGGCAGGGCGGAGCGCATCGGAACCCGAACCTCGGTTGGCTGATGCGGGCAATTGAAGCGCAGATTGGTGAAGGAAGGGCTAACGCGGCCTCGGCGCGTCATCGAGGTGGCGCGTCGTCGGGTCCATGGTTCAATC
>DASPJU010000828.1:0-3977 GCA_035628475.1 Salinarimonas sp.
CAACGGCTGGTTCGTCAAGATCCGCGTCAGCGACCCGTCCGAGCTCGACGCCCTTATGGGCGAGGACGAATACCAGGCCTACCTGAAGACGATCTCCTGATGAGCCACGAGCACCGGGCCACGATCCGCTGGGCGCGGGAGGAGGGCGCCGTCTTCACGGACGGGCGCTATTCCCGCGCGCACGATTGGACCTTCGACGGCGGGGTCGTCGTGCCCGGCTCGCCCTCGCCGCACGTGGTGCCGCTGCCGTGGTCCCGCGAGGACGCGGTCGATCCCGAGGAGGCCTTCGTGGCGGCGGCCTCGAGCTGCCACATGCTCACCTTCCTGCACCTAGCCTCGAAGCGCCGCTTCGTGGTCGATTCGTATGAGGACCGGGCGGTGGGCGTGATGACGAAGAACGCGGCCGGGCGGCTCTTCGTGTCCCGCATCGTCCTCGACCCGACGATCGCCTTCTCGGGGGAGCGGCAGCCGTCGCCCGACGAGATCGCCGACCTCCACCACTTGGCTCACCGGGAATGCTTCATCGCCAACTCCGTGCTGACGGAGATCGTGGTGGCGGGCCTTCCCTCGCATCGAGAGTAACGCCCATGCGCTACCTGCCCCTCTCCGACGCCGATCGCGGCGAGATGCTCGCCCGGATCGGCGTCGCCGACATCGACGCGCTCTTCGCCGACATCCCGACGACCAAGCTCCTCGACGGCCCCGTCGACCTGCCGCGCCGCAAGGGCGAGATGGAGGTGGAGCGGATCCTGTCGCGCATGGCTGGCCGCAACGTGTCGGCCGGCTCGGTGCCGTTCTTCGTGGGCGCGGGCGCCTACAAGCACCACGTGCCCGCCACCGTGGACCACGTGATCCAGCGCTCGGAGTTCCTGACGAGCTACACGCCCTACCAGCCCGAGATCGCTCAAGGCACCCTGCAATATCTCTTCGAGTTCCAGACCCAGGTCGCGGCGCTCACCGGCATGGAGGTGGCCAACGCCTCCATGTATGACGGCTCGACGGGCACCGGCGAGGCGGTGCTCATGGCCCACCGCGTCACCAAGCGACGCAAGGCGGTGCTCTCGGGCGGGCTGCATCCGCATTACCGCGCCGTCGTCGAGACCCTGTCGGGCATGTCGGGCGACGAGGTCGTGGCGATGCCCGCCGACGTCACCGCCGACGAGGACATCATCGCCCGGATCGACGGCGCCACCTCCTGCGTCGTCGTCCAGACCCCCGACGTGTTCGGCAACCTGCGCGACCTCACCGCCATCGCCGAGGCCGCCCACAAGAACGGCGCGCTGCTCATCGCGGTCTTCACCGAGGTGATGTCCCTCGGCCTCGTGACGCCCCCGGGCCACATGGGCGCCGACATCGTGGTGGGCGAGGGCCAATCCATCGGCAACGGGCTCAATTTCGGCGGGCCGTATGTGGGCCTCTTCGCCACCCGCCAGAAGTATATCCGCCAGATGCCGGGCCGCCTGTGCGGCGAGACCGTGGACGCCAACGGCGAGCGCGGCTTCGTGCTGACGCTCTCCACCCGCGAGCAGCATATCCGCCGCGACAAGGCGACCTCGAACATCTGCACCAATTCGGGGCTCTGTTGCCTTGCCTTCACGATCCACATGACCCTGCTCGGCCAGGCGGGCCTGACGCGGCTCGCCCGCGTCAACCACGCCAACGCCGTGCGGCTCGCCGACATGCTCGCCGGCGTGCCCGGCGTGGAGGTGCTCAACCGCTCGTTCTTCAACGAGTTCACGGTGCGCCTCCCCAAGCCCGCCGCGGCGGTCGTGGAGGCGCTGGTCGGGCACGGCGTGATCGGCGGCGTGCCGGTCTCGCGCCTGTCGCCAGGGGCCGGGCTCGACGACCTGCTGCTTGTCGCCTCGACCGAGGTCAACACCGACGAGGACCGCGCCGCGCTCGTCGCCGGGTTGAGAGAGGTCCTGTGATGCGCCGCGTTGCCGCCGACGCCGATCGGCGCCCGGTCCTTCCCCAACCCTCGACGCGCTCGATCGGGAGCGAACGCTCGCCCCGCCGCCCGTCGCCATCGTTTGAGGTCCTGTGATGATGAACCGCCAGGGACGTCCCTCCGCGCCGCAGGCCCACGGGGTCGCGGATCCCGCCGCCGGCATGCCGGCCCAGGCCGCCCGCCTCCAGGGCGATCGCCCGCTCGACGCCAGCGTGGGCGGCGCGCACCCCACCTTCACGGGCAACAAGGCGCTGGCCCAGGTCGAGCCGTTGCTGTTCGAGATCGGCCGCTACGAGACCACCGGCATCGACATCGACGAGCCCGACGCCTTCCGGCCCCGCCTCGGCGGCCTGGAGCGCCGGGAGGAGATCGGCCTGCCGGGCCTGTCCGAGCCCGAGACCATGCGCCATTACGTGCGCCTGTCCCAGAAGAACTACGGCATCGACACGGGCCTGTTTCCCCTGGGCTCGTGCACCATGAAGCACAATCCGCGCCTCAACGAGCGCATGGCGCGGCTGCCCGGCTTCGGGGACGTGCACCCCCTCCAGCCGGTCTCCACCGTGCAGGGAGCGCTCGAGCTCATGAGCGAGCTCGCCCGCTACCTCATGACCCTCACGGGGACGACCGCCGTGGCGCTCTCGCCGAAGGCGGGCGCGCATGGAGAGCTCGCCGGCATGATGGCGATCAAGGCGGCGATTCAAGCCAAGGGCGAGGGCGCGACGCGCCGCACGGTGCTGGTGCCGGACTCGGCGCACGGCACCAATCCGGCCACCGCGGCGCTGATCGGCTTCCAGGTGAAGCCCGTGCCGGCGCGCGACGACGGCTGGGTCCATGTGGAGGACGTGCGCGCGGCTCTCGGGCCCGACGTCGCGGCCATCATGCTCACCAACCCCAACACCTGCGGCCTGTTCGAGCCGCAGATCGTCGAGATCGCCGCGGCGATTCACGAGGCGGGCGGCTACTTCTATTGCGACGGCGCCAACTTCAACGCGATCGTGGGCAAGGCGCGGCCGGGAGATCTCGGCATCGACGCCATGCACATCAACCTGCACAAGACCTTCTCGACGCCCCACGGCGGCGGCGGTCCGGGCGCGGGTCCGGTCGTGCTCTCCGAGCGCCTCGCCCCCTTCGCCCCCGTGCCTTTCGTGCGCGAGGGCGAGGGCGGCCTGGAGCTCGTGGAGCACGCGGACGACGGCGGCGAGGCGCGGCCCTTCGGGCGCGTCACGGCCTTCCACGGGCAGATGGGCATGTATGTCCGCGCGCTCGCCTACATGCTGTCCCACGGCTCGGACGGCATGCGCCAGGCCTCCGAGGACGCGGTGCTCAACGCTAACTATGTCCGCGCCGGCCTAGCCGACCTCCTGTCGCAGCCCTTCGGCGACAAGCCCTGCATGCACGAGGTGCTGTTCGACGATTCATGGCTCAAGGACACGGGCGTCACGACCCTCGACTTCGCCAAGGCGATGATCGACGAGGGCTATCACCCGATGACGGTGTACTTCCCCCTCGTCGTGCACGGCGCCATGCTGATCGAGCCGACCGAGTCCGAGTCGAAGGCCTCCCTCGACCTCTTCGTGGCGACGCTGCGCGATCTCGCCATGGCGGCCAAGGCGGGGGACAAGGCGCGCTTCTCCGGGGCCCCCTATCATGCCCCGCGGCGGCGCCTCGACGAGACCCGCGCCGCCCGCTCGCCCGTGCTGCGCTGGACGCCCCCGGCGCCGATGCAGGACGCGGCGGAGTAGGGAGCGCTCTTTCCCCTCTCCCCGCGGGCGGGGAGAGCACCGCACCTGCGGAATGGCAGGTGCGGTAAGCGATTGAAGGGAGCGTGGGTGAGGGGGTCTGGAGGGCGGAACTCCGCCCGTCCACGCCACCGCACCCCCGCTCCGCTCGCCTCAGCCCCCGACGAGAGGGGCTTCGGCCCTCTCCCCGCACGGCGGGGGGAGGTGAACTCGCGGCTCAAAACGCCGTCCGGCTCCTGATCGCGGCCGACAGCGTGCCCTCGTCGAGATAGTCGAGCTCGCCGCCCACC